>JBMFPK010000197.1:0-5078 GCA_049969155.1 Chloroflexia bacterium
GGGGGAATGAGGTGGTGCGGGTGATGAATCTTCCAGGAGGTCAAGGCCATGGCGATTGAGCAGCTCAAAGTGCGAGAGATTGTCAAGCGCGCCGTCAGCAAGGACGTGGATATCCCCGAGTTCCAGCGCGAGTTCGTCTGGGACCCAGAGCAGGTGAAACTCCTGGCAGAGTCGCTGTATCGGGACTATCCCATCGGCTCCTTCCTGCTCTGGGACTCCTCCGCCTACCAGGAAGCCAAGACGGCCAAGGGTTCTCAGGCATCGCTCTGGATTGTGGACGGGCAGCAGCGCACCACCGCCCTGTGCCTCTTGCTGGGGCAGAAGCCCTACTGGTGGCCCGACACGCAGGACTGGAACGAGGCGCTGAAGCGTTACGACGTGCTGGTGAACCTCATGCCGGATGAGGGGGATGACCGATTGGAGTTCGCCCTGCCCAACCCGATCCGCCGCCGGGATCCCCGCTGGGCGAGCGTTCGCCAGATATTGAGTCTGGAGAACGTCGAAAGTCTGACACCGCTGGCACAGGAGACGGCGAAGCGGCTCGCCGCCCAACCAGACGAGGTCCTCAAGGTCTTCGGGCAGATTCACGCCCGAATGCAGCGCCTCTGGCAAATCCGGGAGCGGGACATTCCCATCATCAAGATTTCCCACGAAGTGGCGGACGTGGCCGAGATCTTCGCCCGACTCAACCAGGCGGGGACACGGGTCAAAGAAGCGGACGTCGTGCTTGCCCTGGCGGCGGTGCGCAACCCCGGCTGGGTGCGGGAAGATTACCTGCCGTTTCGCAACGATCTGGAGGAGCGGGGCTGGGACCTGGACGCCGGCATCTTCATCCGCACGATGACCGGCATCGGTCATGGACGCGCCCGGCTCATCGAGGTGCCCAAAGGCTTCTGGAATCCCGAGAACCTGCACGGTGTATGGAAAAAGACCCGGGACGGTATCGTAGACGTCCTAAAACGGCTGGCCGAGTTCGGCATCACATCGGACGAACTCCTTCCCTCTACGAACAGCCTCATCCCGCTGTTCGTCCTGCACCACCGCTGGAGGCAAAGTTCGGACTATGCTTTCTCTCGGGCGCTGCGATGGTTCCTGCTGGCCAATCGGGACGGCCGCTACAGCGACTCGCCCATCACCGCGCTCAATGAGGATGTCCGGGCTATTGCGGAAGCGCCATGCTTTGAGGTTGCCCTGGAGAACCTGGAGAAGCGCTTGCGTGTGTCCCCAGAGATTGCCGAGGATGAGTTTCTGGCCCGCTATGACCGAGCGGGGAGTCGCTTTTTGCGCCTGGTGCTGTGGCTGCTGCTCTTCCGCCGCAATGCTTCGGACTGGGTGGACGGCGCCCGCCTTGGGTATGACAAGACGGGCGGCCCCATAACGGCCGGCTTCCAGCCCCAGTGGCACCACGTCTACCCGCGCAGTGTGCTCCGGAAGGCCGGCAGGAGGGACGACGATATTCACGCCCTGGCGAACATCACCGTTCTGAATGAGCAGACCAACGTGAAAAGGCTTGCCGGCAAGGAGCCGTGGCGCTACATCCGGGAGCACAAGATCAGCCAGGAGAGCCTGGAAGCCCATCTCATTCCTGCCCGTTTCGCCGAAGCCGTAGAAACCGGGCGGCCCGAGGAACAGTGGGCTGTTCAGAATTATGACGGTTTTCTTCGGGAGCGAGCCCAGCTCCTGGCCAGGGAAGCCAATAAGTTCTTAGAAGACCTGAAAGAGGGATAAGCATGTCCCTCCTCGTTGATAACCCCATCCTCGCTCAAGTGCACCGACTGGCTCTCCCAGCTACCCATGATCAGCTAGACCAGGTTTCGCAGCCGCCTGAGCCGCTCCTCCGGTCGCAGTTGCGGAATGCGCTCAAAGCAGGTATGATAGAGGCGGTTGGTCGACATAGGCCTCCTCATGGTAAGGCCGTTTGGGTTGGCGCAGCGCCACTTTGCTCGAAGAGGCCGTGTCGGTCAACCCTTTGGTGCAAAGGTGTCCGATGGCTAGCTCTTCGTCCATCGCGATTGCACCCTTTTTACAGCCGTTCTCGACGAGATTTCCACAACCCGGGGCTATGATGACCCCTGCATAGGAGCCAAGGAGCTTGGCCCCGGCGGAGCAATCAAGGAGGTGGCTATGAAAAGGGTTTGGAAATGGGCCGGCATTGCGATCCTGGTGGCGATCCTGGGCGCGGGAGTTCTGGGTGCGGTCGCGCTTGCCCAGGGAACGGGCACGGAAACCAGCGGCCCTTTCGACTTTCGCGAGCGCTTTCGCCAAGCCATCGCGAACATCCTGGGCATCAGCGTAGAAGCCTACGACAAAGCGGTCGAGCAGGCTAGGGACCAAGTGCTGAACGAAGCGGTGAGCGAGGGGTGGCTGACCCAGGATCAGGCAGACCGGATGCGCGAGCGGATGGAACTGGGCCTGGGCTTCGGCCCCTGGGGCAAGGGCAGAGGCTTCGGACGGGGCTTCGGCTGGGGGGTTGACCTGATCTCCGTAGCAGCCGAGAAGCTCGGTATGTCCGCGTCCGACCTTGTCGGTGCGCTCCGAGACGGCAAGAGTATCGCTCAGATCGCCCAGGAAAAGGGCGTGGACGTCCAGACGATCGCCGATGCCTACATCGCCAAACTTGAGGAGCGGCTGAAGCAAGCCGTCGCCGAGGGCAAACTCGGGCAGAAGATGGCGGACTGGATGCTCGAGCAGGCCCGCAAGCAAGTGAACGACTGGCTCGAGCAGACCTGGTCCGCTCCTTTTCCTGGGATGCCCCGCGGCGGCAGGTGGGGACGGCCCTTCTGGAACTGCCCTTGTACGAGGGACAGCGACAGCGGCGATGCCTAGAGGCGACCGCGAGCCACCAGTCCGCGCAGGTGGGATCGTCGAAAGGGGTTGGCGCAAGGCCACAATGGTACGGGCGCGGGAGTTCCCGCGCCCGTACCTTCTGTTGCGACCCTGGAGTCCTGTGGGCCGCGGAGGCGTCAGGTCCTGATGAAGCAAGGAATCCGGAACCTGCTGAAACGGGTGCGCCAGCGTTACGGTGAGGAGGTTTCGAGGCCGGTAGACAGCCCTTCTGTGGCCGGGGCCATACTCGTCGTCGATTTCGGGCACGACGTTGCGCCCTTTCCGGAAGGGTACCTCCGGAAATGCGGCTTCGAGACACGGCTGGCCCGCGGAGAAAGCGAAGCTCTCGAAACACTGGCTCAAGCGGAGGTCGCGGCCGTGATCGTTTCGGGGCGGGCCGCTGTCCCCTTCTTCCGCGCCCTTCGGGGTGCAACTTCGGCGCCAATTCTGGCCCTGGACAGCACCGCGGACGAAAGGCACGTCTTGGAAGCGTATGCTGCAGGGGTGGATCAGTTCCAGGCGCAGAGCATCAGCCCCAACGAGGTGGTCGCACGGCTGGGAGCCTTGCTCCGCCGGCGGCGATAACCTGGTACGGAGTGGAGGGATGGCCAAACGGATTCTGGTTGTGGACGACGATCGAGAGATCGTGCGGCTCTTGAGCGCCTACCTGCAGCAGAACGGGTTCCAGGTGCTCACGGCCTACGATGGGGAACGGGCGCTGCAGATCCTTCGCCGGGAACACCCGGACCTGGTCGTCCTGGACCTGATGTTGCCGGATCGGGACGGCTGGGACGTTACGCGCATCGTGCGCAGTGACCCCTCCCTTGCGAGCACCCCGATCATCATGCTGACGGCCAGAGTCGAGGACCACGACAAGATCGTCGGGCTGGAGCTGGGGGCAGACGACTACGTGACCAAGCCGTTCAACCCGCGGGAGGTTGTGGCGCGTGTCCGCGCGGTGCTCCGTCGGGCCCAGGGGGAACCCGCCGTGCCGCACGTCATCGAGGCTGGCCCGGTGCGCATCGACCTAGATGCCCACGAGGTCGAGGTGGCCGGCCGCCACCTGTCGTTGACCCCCAGCGAGTTCGGCCTCTTGCAGGCTCTTGCCGAACAACCGGGGCGGGTGCTGACCCGCTCGCAGTTGATCGAAAGGAGCCGGGGTTACGATTACGAAGGGCTGGAACGCACGGTGGATAGCCACATCAAGAACCTGCGCCGCAAGCTGGAAGAGGCCGGTGTTTCCCCGGAGTTGATCGAGACGGTTTTCGGCGTGGGATACCGCCTGAAGGTGGAGCCATGAATCGCCTCTGGGTGCGCCTGATGCTGGCGTTCGCGCTCGTGATCCTGGTCGCCGTCGGCGTCGTCGCCCTCCTTGCGGGACTGTCGGTTCGCCAGGAGTTCCACCGCTATTTGCGCTACAGCGGCATCTGGCCCAGCCAAGCACTCGTGGATCAGCTGGTCGAGTTCTACCGAGGGCGCGGGAGTTGGGAAGGAGTGGAACGGATCCTGGTTCGGGAGGCGCTGTTGCCCACCCCGCGTATCAATGCGCGGCGCAACTGGGGCACTGGACCGCTCCAGTTCGTGCTCGCCGATGCGGATGGGCGTGTGGTGTTCGATGGTGGACCGCCGCCTCGCGAACGCTACCTGACGCGCGAAGAAAGGGCAGCGGGCCGCAGCATCGTCGTGGACGGGCAGACCGTTGGGTGGCTGGTTATCGTGCCGCCTGGCCGTCCGGCGCTGCTGGAGCCGCTGGAGCTGATCTTCATCGGACGGCTCAGCCGGTGGCTGATTCTGGGGGCGTTGCTCGCCGGTGCGCTAGGCTTGATCCTGGGAGCGATCCTCAGCCGTGGCCTGACGGCCCCGCTGCGGCGTCTGGCGGAGGCTGCACAGGCCGTTGCCCGGCGCGACTTTACCCAGCAAGTCCGCGAGGAAGGGAGTGAGGAGGTCGCGGAGGTCGCGCGCGCTTTCAACCGGATGACTGCAGCCTTGGCCGAGGCCGAGAGGCTGCGCCAGAACATGGTCGCGGACGTGGCCCACGAGCTCCGTACGCCGCTCAGCGTCCTGCAAGGAAATCTGCAAGCGATCCTGGACGACGTCTACCCGCTCGACAAGGCGGAGATCGTCCGTCTCTTCGAGGAGACGCGGCTCCTGAGCCGCCTCGTGGACGACCTTCGTGACCTCGCGCTTGCGGATGCGGGCCAGCTGCGCCTGAACGTGGGTCCGGTTGCGGCCGCGCCGATCGTCCGAGCGAC
>JBMFPK010000198.1:0-5013 GCA_049969155.1 Chloroflexia bacterium
GAGGTTGCCCCTCCTGGACGCGATCCCCCGTGCTCACCAGGAGCTCGACCAGAGTCCCCTGTGCGGAAAAGGAAAGCGTCGCCTGCTCTTTCGGAGACAGGTTCCCCGTTGCCTCCACGACCTGGGCCACATCGCCCCGGGTCACCGTGTAGATCTCACCGCCGGCGAGCGGGTCCACCGCACGCCGGCTCCGCAACCAGGGACCCCCGGCAACGAGCAAGCCTGCGATCAGGAACAGACCCAGCAGGATCCGCCAACCCCTTGCCAGGCGTTTCCATCCTACGACGAGCCCAACGAGGCTCAGGAGCGCGATGGCCAATGGAATCCCAACCATCCACGACATGGTATCCCTCCTCGCTCTGCAGAATCGCCATTGCTTTATAGCGTAAAATTTTCAGCATTAGAAGTATATCACGCGTTGCGGCTCCTGTCAAGCGCCAGCGCGGGACAAGGCCTTTTTCCTTGGACTCCCTGCTCGAAATGCACCCTGGCCACAAACACCGTCTGCCCGCGCCCGCGTGCAGCACCCAGCAACTTTACCACGGTGCTCCAGTTGGCAGCGTTCTCGATTGCCCGGCTCCATCGGCGTTGGAAAGCTCCCCCCACATCGTAGGCAGCGCGGCCCGTGAGACCGGCGTACGAAGGCCCATACGGGTGGAGGACGGCAAAGAGGCTGTTCGCACCCTACGGGTCCAGTTTCACGCCGGCTCTCGCGACCCTACTGTCCAGACGATGGCTCCTGGCAGCCCGCTCCACCCCGCAGCCCCACCCGGGCTCCCCGGCACCGAGCCCAAGATATCCGCCAGGCAGCCACAAGCGCAGCGCCCGCTGGCGGATGAGCGCGTAGGTTATATGGCTTGCTTGGGCAGTTGCCCCGTCTGCGCTCCTGCTGTAGAATGTGTCTAACAACCGGTTTGCGGCCGATTCGGGGGAGGTCCGATGTTCGAACAGTTGACCGAGCGTCTACAGGCCGTGTTCCGCCGCCTGAGTAGCCGTGGGCGCCTTTCGGAAAAGGACGTGGACGAGGCG
Organism: Chloroflexia bacterium; assembly: GCA_049969155.1. Lineage (GTDB taxonomy): Bacteria > Chloroflexota > Chloroflexia > DTKN01 > DTKN01 > DAOTVY01. The sequence goes on from JBMFPK010000198.1 coordinate 1,030, forward strand.
TTGCGCGAGGTGCGCCTGGCGCTCCTGGAGGCGGACGTCCACTACCGCGTCGTCAAGGAGTTCCTGGAGCGCGTGCGCGCCCGGGCGGTCGGCGAAACGGTCATGCGGAGCCTCACACCGGCCCAGCAGGTGATCAAGATCGTGCACGAGGAACTCGTGCAGATGCTGGGGCAAACGGCTGTCCCGCTCACCGAGGCGGCTTCCCCACCGACCGTGCTCATGCTGGTGGGCCTCCAGGGCTCCGGCAAGACCACCACCGCGGCCAAACTCGCCCTGCACCTGCGACAGCGCGGTGCTTTCCCCTTGCTGGTCGCCGCCGACCTGCGCCGTCCCGCCGCAGTGCGCCAGCTCGAAGTCCTGGGGGAGCAGCTTTCGCTCCCCGTGTACAGCGAAGGGTCGGGGAAAGATGCGGCTGCGGTGGCGCAGCGCGCCCTCAAAGAAGCACGCCAGCAGCGCCGAAGCCATGTGATCCTGGACACGGCCGGCCGCCTGCACATCGACGAGGAACTCATGCAGGAGCTGGTGCGGGTGCAGAGGGCCGTGTCCCCGCACGAGGTCCTCCTCGTGGCGGACGCCATGACCGGCCAGGACGCGCTCCGGGTGGCCTCGGAGTTCCACGCGCGGCTGCACCTCACAGGCCTGATCCTGACCAAGGTGGACGGCGACGCGCGCGGAGGAGCAGCCCTCTCCATCCGCAGCGTCACCGGGGTACCCATCAAGTTCCTCGGCGTGGGCGAGAAAGCCGATGCCCTGGAGGTGTTCCACCCGGATCGCCTGGCCTCGCGCATCCTGGGGATGGGGGACGTCCTGAGCCTGATCGAGCGTGCCGAATCCGCCTACACCGAAGAGGAAGCGCGCAGACTGGAGGAAAAGGTCCGCCGTGGGGCCTTCGACCTGAACGACTTTCTCGACCAGCTCCGCCAGGTCCAGAAGATGGGGCCGCTAGAGCAACTCCTGGAGATGATCCCGGGTCTGGGGTCGGCCCTCCGCACGCAACAGCTGCAGGTGGACGAACGCCAGTTCCGCCGCCTGGAAGCGATCATCCTCTCCATGACTCCGGAAGAGCGGGCGCGCCCCGAGATCATCGGTGGCAGCCGCCGCCGGCGCATCGCCCGAGGCTCGGGAACGTCTGTCCAGCAGGTCAACGCGTTGCTCAACCGCTTCGACCAGTACCGCCGGCTGATGCGCAAATTGACGAAAGGGCAGGCGCGTGATATACTATCGTTGCTGCGCTGAGCCATCCGGCGCTTCAAAGCGCTTGGCAATACGATTCTGGAGGTGAAGTTTGGTCAAGATCCGCCTGCGGCGCGTGGGAGCCAAGAAGCAGCCGAGCTACCGCCTGGTCGTGGCCGACTCCCGTGCTCCTCGGGACGGCCGGTTCATTGAGATCGTGGGGCACTTCAACCCACGAACCGAGCCTCCGACGGTGGAAATCGACGCCGAGCGGGTGAAGTACTGGCTCTCCCAGGGCGCACAGCCTTCCGAGGCCGTCGCCCGCCTGCTCAGGGAAAAGGGCCTCCTCTAGGAGCGATCGCCCCCCTGGGGACTCCCCGGGCCGTACGAAGGAAAGCGGGGTGAGGAATTCCCTCACCCTGTTTGGTTTGGAGTCTACCATGGAAGAACTGATCCTCTACATTGCCCGTCAGCTCGTGGACCATCCGGAATCCGTACAGGTGCGGCAAGCTCAGGGCCGTAAGGGCATCGTCTACCGCCTCTCCGTGTCCCCTAAGGACAAGGGAAAGATCATCGGCAAGGACGGACGGATCATTGCTGCCATCCGGGAAATTGTGGACGCGGCGGCGGCCCGTCAGCGGCGCGAAGTGACGTTGGAGGTCGTCTAACCGCCCATGGTCGGACAAAGCAACGCGCGAAGGAGGGAGCCTCCGGAATTCCTGGTAGTGGGGGAAGTGGTTGGTCCTTTCGGCGTCCGGGGCGAGGTGAAGGTCCTGCTGGACACCGACTTCCCAGAACTGGTGCTGCGGGCGACCCACCTGTTCCTGGGCGATCCACCGGTGCGCTACGAGGTCCTTCGCGCGCGAGTCCAGCGCGGGATGGCGGTACTCCAACTGGCCGGCTGCGAGGACCGGGCTGCCGCCGAGGCACTGCGCGGCCAGGAAGTTCAGGTTCGACGGGAAGAAGCGCCGACCTGCGGGGAAGGTGAGTACTACTACTATGAGTTGATCGGACTCCAGGTGTGGAGCACCGAAGGGGCATGGCTGGGGGAGGTGGTAGACATCTGGTCGAGGGGGGGCAACGATGTGCTCATTGTGAGGGAAAGAGGAAAGGAGTGGCTCCTGCCGGCCGTCGAGCCGATCGTGCAGCGTGTGGACCTGGAAACGGGGCGCATCGAAGTCGTGCTTCCGGAGGGGTTGAGGTGAACGGTACCCCTCCACCTGCCGGAGCCCCCAGCTCCTCCTATCGCCGGTACCTATTGCTCGCCCTGATCCCGGTGCTGTTCGGCGTCACGCTGTTCCTGGTCCTCCGGCCGGATCGCGCCTTCCCCCCTCGCTCCACCCCGGTCCCTCCGACGGCGACTCCCCTCCACTTCGGACGCCTCTCCACCCCACCTCCCACGACGCCCTCGCCCGTGCTGCCGGCGCTCCTGGACGATGGGCGCCTCTTCTACGAGCCGGGCTGGGGAAGCCTGGAGGTTCGCCGTTACCTGGAAGGCCGGCCTGGGACACTGGCCGGCCTTTCCCTGTGGATCGGGGACACGGAGATGCCGATGGCGGATATCATCAGCGGCAAGTGCCTGCTCTACGGGCTGAACCCAAAGGTCGTTCTAGCCCTCCTGGAGTTCCAAAGCGGGCTCATCGATGCGCCGGAACCTTCGCCAGATGCGCTGGCGTGGGCCATGGGGCGCAGGCACTGGGAGGATGAGGGGCTGGAGCCGCAGATCGACTGGGCCGTGCGGGAGCTGTTCCGGGCCACACGGGACTTTCCGCTCGCCAAGGAGCTCGTGCTGAGCGACGGCAGCACGGTCCCGATCCCTCCCGGTACCAATCTGGGAAGCTATGCCCTCATGCGGGTGGTCGCCCTGGCCGGCGGAGCTTCCGACATCCAGCGGCTACTCGGGCCGGGGCCTTCGTCCTTCACGGCCGTCTACCGTCGCCTGTTCGGAGAGGATCCCCGACAACCGCTTGCGGACCTCCCGTCTCCCGCCGAGCACCCCTTCCTGGCCCAACCTTACGAAGGGACCTTCGAAGTCACCTCGATCTTCGACCATCAGGGGCCTTTCCTAAGCGAGGACGGCTCGCTGATCTCTTACCTGGGAGAAGAAGCCTCCGGACTGCCCTACGACGGCCACGACGGATGGGATTACGCCCTGGACGCCGGGGTACCGATCCTCGCCGCGGCGGACGGCGTTGTCGCCTGGGCCGGCAACTCGAACGACCGCTGCGCTACCATCGCTCGCGGGGTGATCCTGGACCACGGAAACGGGTACCAGACGCTCTACTGGCACCTGGACACAGTAACGGTGGACATCGGCCAACGCGTCCGACAGGGAGAACGCATAGGGACGGCCGGAGCGACGGGCTGTGCGGACGGACCCCACCTGCACTTCGGGGTACACTTCTTGGGACGGGAGACCGACCCGGAAGGCTGGTGCGGCCTTCAGGACGACCCCTGGGCCTTGCATCCGGCGGGGACCGGCAGTCGTTGGCTCTGGGCAGACCGCCTTTCCCCCTGCCAGTGGCCCGCAGAAGCCATCGTGGTGGATGATGGAGGGCCGGGTTTCTTCCGCAGCGGGAGTCCTTGGTACGACGGCCAGGGGGGTGTGGGGGGGCATGCCTACTGGGTGCCCGCGACCTACGGCGCGGGAAGCCCTCCAACGTACCCTGCACAGCTCGACGCGTCCGTACAGGCGGCGGTGTGGCGTCCGGAGCTGCCCGCGGCCGGCCGCTACCAGGTGTATGCGTTTGTTCCCTACTGGAACAACGCCACCCCGGACACGCATCTGGCGCACTACTGGGTGCACCACGC
>JBMFPK010000199.1:0-4993 GCA_049969155.1 Chloroflexia bacterium
CGTCGGGTTCCTCTGCAACTGGTGTACCTATGCTGCGGCCGATACCGCGGGCGTCTCGCGTATGAAGCAGCCGCCGAACATCGACATCATCCGCGTGATGTGCTCCGGCCGGGTGGATCCCACCTTCGTCCTCAAGGCGTTTGCCGAGGGGGCGGACGGGGTGCTGGTGGCTGGCTGCCACCCGGGCGACTGCCACTACAGCGAGGGGAACTACAAGACGTTGCGGCGGATGACCCTCCTGCGCAAAGTGCTGGAGCAGTTCGGGATCGAACCCGGCCGCTTCCGGCTGGAGTGGATCTCTTCCGCCGAGGCTCCCAAGTGGGCCCAGGTGGCCCGGGAGTTCACCGAGCAGGTGCGCGCGTTGGGGCCGCTGAACTGGAAGGGCACGGTGCTGGCCGGCCTGCCCACGAGCGCCGAACATTTCTGCACCCAGGAGGTGTCCGAATGAGCGAGAAACTGAAGCTGGCCCTCTACTGGGCTGCCTCCTGCGGCGGTTGCGAGATCGCCGTGCTGGAGATCAACGAGCACATCCTCGACCTGGACGCGGCCGCGGAGATCCTCTTCTGGCCGGTGGCCGTGGACACCAAGTACGACGATGTGCGGCGGATGCCGGACGGCTACATCGACGTTTGCCTCTTCAACGGCGCCATCCGCAACTCGGAGCAAGAGGAAATCGCCCACCTTCTGCGCTGCAAGTCGAAGGTGCTCGTGGCCTTTGGCTCGTGCGCCCAGGAGGGGTGTGTCCCCGGGCTCGCGAACCTCTACACGCGCGACTCGATCTTCGAGCGTGTCTACCTCACAACACCGTCCACCGACAACCCGGAGAAGATCGTCCCTCAGGTGCGCACCACGGTCCCCGAGGGCGAGATCGTCATCCCCGAGTTCTACAACACCGTCCTCGCGCTCGACGACGTCGTCCCGGTCGAGTACTACGTCCCTGGGTGCCCGCCGCAGCCACACCAGATCTGGAAGGTGATCGAGGCAATCGTGTCCGGGAACCTTCCCAAGCCACCCGCCGTCGTGGGGGCCGGGGACAAGACCTGCTGCGATGAGTGCACCCGCAAGAAGAACGTGAAAAAGGTCAAGCGGTTCTACCGGCCTTTCGAAATCGTCCCCGACCCGGAGATCTGCCTCCTGGAGCAGGGCTTCGTGTGTATGGGCCCGGCGACCCGAAGCGGCTGCGGTGAGGGCAAGGCGTTGTGCCCCGATGCGAACATGCCCTGCCGGGGTTGCTATGGCCCACCGCCCGGGGTGATCGACCAGGGGGCGAAGATGCTTTCGGCCATCGCTTCGGTCATCGATTCGAACGACCCCGAGGAGATCGCGCGCATCGTCGACACCATCCTCGATCCGGTCGGGACGTTCTACCGCTTCAGCCTGAGCAAGTCGCTCCTGCGGCGAGCGCGGGTGTAAGGAGGTAGGAGGATGAAAAAGATCAGCATCGATCCCATCACCCGGCTGGAGGGCCACGGGCGGATCGATATCTTCCTCAACGACGAAGGGGAAGTCGAAAATGCCTACTTTGTCATCCCCGAGCTGCGCGGCTTTGAAAAGTTCGCCGAGGGCCGGCCCGTGGAGGAGATGATCCGCATCACCCCGCGCATCTGCGGGGTCTGCCCCGAAGCCCACCATATGGCAGCGACCAAAGCCTGCGACGCGGTTTACCACGTCGACCCCCCACCGGCCGCCAAGCGCGTACGCGAGGCATTCTACTCCTTTTTTTACTGCTCCGACCACGCCACCCACTTCTACGCGCTGGCGGCTCCCGATTTCGTCATGGGACCCGATTGCCCCGTGCCGCAGCGCAACATCCTTGGGATCATCCACAAGGTCGGGCTGGAGATCGGCGGCCGGGTCATCCAGCACTTGGCTGAGAACCACCGCGCTGTAGGCATCATCGGCGGGAAGGACATCCACCCCGTCGGAGGCCTCCCGGGCGGCTGGAGCAAGCCGATCTCGGAGGAGGAACGGCAGGAGCTCGTGCGCATCGCGCGCAACAGCGTCGAGTTTGCCCAGTTCAGCTTGAAGCTGTTCGCCGATGTCGTGCTGGGGAACCAGGCTTATGTGGACATGATCCTCAGCGATGCCTTTACCGTTCCCTGCTATAGCATGGGCCTGGTGGATGCCAACAACAAGGTGAACTTTTACGACGGTATGGTGCGTGTGGTCGACCCCGACGGGAACGAGTTCGTCAAGTATGCCCCCCATGAGTACCGCGAGGTGGTGGCGGAAAAAGTCCTTCCCTACACCTACCTGAAGTATCCGTATCTGAAAAAAGTCGGTTGGAAAGGGTTCGTCGCGGGCAAGGACAGCGGGGTCTACCACGCCACGCCCCTCTCCCGCCTGAACGCTTCCGACGGGATGGCCACGCCGCGCGCTCAGGAGGAGTACGAGCGCTTTTACGAGACGCTCACCGGCGATCGCTCGGGCCGGAAACCCGTGCATCAGATGCTCGCGACACACTGGGCGCGGCTGATCGAGATGCTCTACGCCGCCGAACGGGCGCTCGAGCTCGTGTCGGACCCCGATTTCACCGACCCGAACGTGCGCACGATCCCCACGGCGACCCCCACGGAAGGCGTCGGGATCGTGGAAGCCCCGCGCGGTACCCTCACTCACCACTACATCACCGACGAACGCGGCATCGTGCAGAAAGCGAACCTCATCGTCGGCACGACGAACAACTATGCCCCACTCACGATCTCCATCCAGAAAGCGGCCAAGGCCGTGATCAAGAAGGGCGTGGAGATCACCGAAGGCATCCTGAACCGGATCGAGATGGCCTTCCGCTCCTACGACCCCTGCCTCGGCTGCGCTACACACACGCTTCCCGGACAGATGCCGCTCGAGGTGGTCGTCTACGACGCGAACGGCGAGATCGTCGCCCGGGGCAGCCGGGGGATCGATTGAGGTGCCGGAAACCGTTCCCTCCTCCCCCTCGCGCGAGGGGGAGGAGGTCTTTTTCCCGTGGAAGGAGCCCTTCGAAGAGTACCTCGATGGGCCGGAGCAGGGCCGCGGGTTGAAAAGCGAGACCGCTGTACCAGGCGCGGTGCTCCTACGATAGGGGGAACACCAAGATCCGCCTGCCTTGCACGATGCAGCTGATTCCGCTGGGCGATGGTCGGTGCGCGTTCCTGTTCAAGAACCCGATCACCCCCGGCTTCTGGTCGTCCCGTCAGACCGAGGCGGAAGAGTTCCTGACGCTCGCCGCGTGGCTCGAGAAGGCGCTCGGCCAGTTCGGCTACGATGGGCTGCTCACGCCACTGGAGTTGCCGGCGCGACGATGGCTTCGCCGTTCCGGAGATCGCAGGAAATCTCCCTCCGCAAGGTGTGGAGCTTCCGGCTGTGGCGGTGGCCCCGGGGCTGGGCCTGCGCGGGGGAGCGCCCCGACGACGGGCAAGTTCTGCATTGCCTGCGGCGGCAGGATCGCTGTGGTTGCGGCCTTCTGCGCGAGCTGTGGCAGCCGGCAGTCGCAAGGGCGAAAGGACATTTCCCGTCAGAGGTGCTTCGTCGGTAGGGTTGAGGGTGGTGCCAGGGCACAGCGTTATTACTTCCCGTCAGGGCAAGATGCGCCTGTCGAAAATACCCGGTTGCACTGGACACCGGAGGGCAAGAAGGCGCGCGCTTGTCGGCCGCGCGAAACGGTGCGGGGGCAAGCGGCACCGGACCACAGGTCCACCTTCGGGACCGCCTGGGATCTGATTGGGTAGGATTTGCACCCGTCAGCCGCGCGAAAGGACGGTTCGCGATGACGCTCACGCACCTTCTGGGCATCCTCTCGGCTGTAGCATCCGCACTGGTGTGGGGAAGCGGGGACTTTGCCGGGGGACGCGCCGCGCGGAAGCACTCCGCCTACCAGGTGAGCGCCCTCGCGGCCCTTTCCGGGCTCCTCCTGCTGCTCTTCTTTGTGCTGCTCTGGCGGGAGCCTCTCCCGCCACCCCCGAGCATCGGCTGGTCGGTCGCCGCAGGGCTGTCCGGGGTCGTGGGCATCGTGGCGCTCTACCGCGGCCTGGCGACCGGGCGCGCAGCGGTCGTGGCGCCCACGTCCGCAGTCGTCAGCGCGCTGGTGCCGGTGCTGCTGGGAACGCTGCTGGAGGGCTTGCCGGGAGGCTTCCGGCTGGCAGGGATGCTGGTGGGCGTGGCAGGCATCGCCTGTGTCAGCCGGCCGTCGGGGGAGGTAGCCGGGGAACGCAAGAGCGGTTTCCCCCTGGCGCTCCTTGCGGGGGCCGGCTTCGGAGGCTTTTTCGTCTGCATCGCCCGGGTACAACAGGGCCTGGTCTTTGCCCCTCTGCTGATCGCGAAAGCCGCCGGACTGCTCGGCGCCCTGGTTGCCCTCCTCTGGATGCGCCAACCGTTCCCCTCCCCCCGGCGGAATCCGATCGGCATCCTCGCGGGCTTGCTGGACGCAGGCGGAAACCTCCTGTACCTGCTCGCCAAGCAGTACACGCGTTGGGACATCGTAGCCGTGCTCTCCTCGATGTACCCCGCCACGACCGTGCTCCTGGCCAGACTCCTCGCGCGCGAACCGGTCTCGGCACGGCAGTGGTTCGGCGTGGGGATGTGCCTCCTCGCCGTGGTACTGATCGCGCTCTAGCCCTTCCCCCCTTTCCCAAAGGAGTTGACTTCCGGCCCTTCTTGCGCTATGATATGAACGAGAACGACCGATCCTGAGCGATATTGAGCGATGTGGGCGGTTTCGCGATGCGTTCGGATGCCTCCTTCTCTGGAGTCGAACGGCAGGCGCAGATCCTGGAGTGGCTTTCCCGGCAGCAGCGCATCACGATCGGTGACATTTGCCGCGCGTGGAACGTGAGCGAGGCGACGGCGCGTCGCGACCTCGAGGCGCTCGCAAGCGCGGGCAAGATCCGCCGCGTCCGGGGCGGCGCGATCGCCCTGCCCCAGGCCCCACCGGAGCTTCCCCTGTTGCAGCGCCAGGGAGAGCAGGCCGAGGAGAAGATGCGCATCGGCCGTGCCGCCGCCGCGCTGGTCGGGG
>JBMFPK010000200.1:0-4973 GCA_049969155.1 Chloroflexia bacterium
CGACCGATCGTCTGCGCGCGGAACGGGCTCGGGCAGAGGAAGCGATTCACCGGGCGGTGGACGAGCCAGGCCTCGAGGCTTACCGTGGAATCCTCGAAGCGCTATGGGAGCTCAACCGCGCCATCATCCTCCCCGGCGCCTTACGACGCGAGTTCGAGGATAGAAGGCAAACGCCACGGCCCCTTCCGCCATTGCCGGCCCGGCTTTGGGAAGAGGCCCTCCGGGACGGGCTCGAAAAGGCACCGGCGTACCGCTTGGGGCGGGCTATTGGCTCCATCCTGGGTGTGAAACCGCAGAAAGAGCGCCCCGACAGAGGTCCAATCCTCGAACACATGCTCCCCGTTCGGTACAGCTGGAACGGCAGGCAGTGGGTGCTCCCAGACCGTCCCCGGTCCCGACCCCTCCGTTGGTCCGGACTGGATCCTTTCGGCGATTTCGGAAGGCTCCTCTGGTCCCGCTGGCTGGATAGCTCCGAGCTGGACCAGTTGCCATTCGCAAGCGCCAGGCACGCCTCCCTGGAGGACATCGCCTCTCTGCTCCGCCGTGAGGTGGACATCCGGGAGGTCCATCGTCTTGCTGGCCTGTTCGCGCTACTGGACTGGCAGGACCAGAACCCGTGGGACGAGCGAAAAGGATCCTGTCAGCCCACGGCAGTTCCACCGGCCTACGCGGCGCTCCGCCTGTGGCTGGAGCTGGGGATTCGGCCAGCTCCTGACGCGCGGCCGCCGCGCGACGGGCATGTGGTACGCCTGCTGACCATCGGAGAGCCGGCGCAGGTCGAACGTGCCGCTGCCCTAGCCCTCAGGCGACTCCGGGTTGACGGGCTTCCGTGGGATGAGGATCCAAGACCCACGGGCAAGGCTGTGGCGCACTTCGAGACCAAGATCCCCAGCGACGAGGTTGCCCGGCTAGTCGTTGCGGTGATTGTGCCCATAGGAGAAGAGGACAGGCTGGCGCTTTCCCGGCGCCTGTGGGTCCCGATAGATGAAAAGGAGGTTATGGCGCTATGACGACGGCAACCGAGAACCTGCTTGAGAGTATGTACAAACAGGACCGGGTCTTGATAACAGCAAAGCTCGAGCTCACGAACGGTCGCTTCCTGCAGCCCACCGGTTTCCCGGACATCGGGCCGTGCATCTACCGAGACAAGGACGGCCGGCGGTGGTGCCTGGTGGAGAGCGAGCAGAGTATGGCGAACCGGCTCGAAGCGGTATGCATGAAGGACCCAGGGGTCTGGGTCGACGACCTGAAGGGGTTGCCCGTGATCGCGGTGCGCGACCCGAAGGGCCACCTCCTAGCGACAAATCTGACGGAAGCGCACCGCATTGCGTCTTCACACGTGTTGGAGGGTAAGCTGGGGACCCGCTTCTTGGGAGAAATCGTACGGGACAAGGTCGGCGTCAGCCATAACGACGGGAGCTGGCCTATCGACAGGCGCAGGAACCTAGAAGGTCTCATGTTTGCGTTGGATCCAGCGGCCCTCCTACACGGCTTTCAATTTGTGGACAAAAAGTTTTTCGGGGGATTCGTCGGATTGCGCCAGGTCCGTCTCATTCATGGACGGTTGGAGGCCGAACTGTCTGAAGCGGAGCCAGAGGTCTACTACCAGATGGTAAAAGTTGACCAAATCCAGAACGATCCAGAGAAAGAAACCAACAAGGGGCAGAGCATCGCGGCAAAGAGCCGGATCGTACCGAAGGACATCATTGCGGCGTTTGAGATCGACGTGCTGGGCCTGAAGAGCCTTGCACTACGCGACGATTGGAAAAAGTTCCTCCTCGGCCTCGCCTTGTGGAAAATCGGCGCCTTCCTGAAGAACAAGCCCTCGTTCGACCCGCGCAGCCGGCAGTCCGTGCCGAGCCTCCGGCTGCGAGCTGACTGCTACCTGCGTTGCGCAAAAGCGAGTTGGTCGTGCGACGCGGCACATGGAGATGTGAAGCCTGACGATTTGATGCAAGCTCTGCCCAACGAACGTCCGGACTTTCGTAAGCTCCTGAGCGAGGAACTCGGGAAGGACTGGCAGAACTCAGCCCCCGGTGACGGGGAGGCCGATACGGGAACGAGCATGTACAAAGGTCCACTGGTGGAGGTGACGTACGAACCCAAGAAGCCCAAGGAGACAAAACGCAAGGCTGGTGTTGCGGCGCCCGGTGGGACAGATCAGCCGGAGGAAGATGAGCCCGAAGAGGAGCAGGAGTGAGCGACGTGGTGGTCATCAAGGTCGAACTCCTGTCGGGACGCTACCACGCACACGTGTGGGGAGAGTCGCAGTTCGGCATGGCCGGGCCGGAGTGGCCCCCCTCGCCGTGGCGGCTCCTGCGTGCTCTGGCGTCGGCGTGGTTCTCAAGTGAACCGCGCCCGTCCTCGGAGGCGGATCGGGATGCGCTGCTCGAGGCGCTCGGTCGTTCGGGACCGCCGGAAATCTGGCTACCGAGGGCATCGCTCCACGAGCTCCGGTACTACCAACCGGTGCGGCTCGGCGGAGGCGATCGGGTCCTGCACCACGATTTCTACGCAGTACCGGAGGGCGCTCGCTTTTGGTTCCGCTTTGCCGTGAGTCTGAGCGCAGCGCAACGTGACTTGCTGGAGAAGCTCTTGAGCCGACTCCGCTATTTCGGTCGAAGCGAATCGCGGGCTCGCCTCCGGGTGGCCGAGTGGATCGAGCCCCCACCGGGGGTCCGGCGAGTGACCGCGCGTGGCGATGAACACTCCGGGGACAACGTGCTCTACCGGCAGGTGCTCTGCACCAAACCGGACTTTCGCGCGTCAGACCTGTGGTCGGTACGAGATGGCGCGAACCCGTCAGGCGGCTATCCCCCTCACCTCGTGGATGTGCTCCTGGCCAGGAGGATGCCGCTCCCTGATGGAGCCCGGTGGGTGGAATATGCGTTGCCTCGCGAACTCCTCGTTGCCGAGATTCGACCGCGCGTGAAGCCGCTGGATCCGCAGCCGGACATAAAGGTCGCGGAAATCCGCTTCCGCCTAAGTCGCCGGACTCCGATCCCGCTCCAAGCATTGATCCCCCTGGCACGTGCATTCCGAGATGCCGCCGTGGCGAGGCACGGGGAGCTTTCGGGAATGCATTCCCTGACCCTTACCGGGAGGCAACCAGACGGCAGCGTTTCGCGTGGGCACCGCCATGCGTACTACCTACCTCGTCTTTCGCCCGGCCGACCGACGATCGACAGCCTGATCGTTCGCATCCCCACAGGTCGCCTTTCACGCGCGGAGCTAGACGCCTTGCTCGCTGTAGAGCACATCCGAGTCGATGGAAGTGCGTACCCGGTGACCGTAGTCCCGGAGGAGATCGTTCCGGAGCTCCCCCCTCGCCAGCGCGCAACGCGCTGGGTGAGTATCACGCCGTTCATTCCCCACATCCACATGCGCGGGCGCGGCCTCGGGCCGCAGGCCGAGGAGCAGCTCGCGGTCTGTCTCAAGCGCCTAGGCAAGACAAGCCCGGTTTCGGTCGAGAGGCTTTCGGGCCCCGCAGGGCTGGGCGGGGTGTCGTCTCTCCTTGCCCACGAATACCGCCAGGATGAAAGCGACCGCGCCGAGCGGCGATGGGCGTTTACGAGGCGACTCGGATTTTGGCTCCGGCTGACCTTCGACGAGCCCGTGCTGCTCGATGTACCAATTGGCGCGGATGCCCATTTCGGGGCAGGTCAGTTCAGGTGTTGCTGAGTGTTTTGCGCGGCGTTGCAAAGCCCTCTGGGGCTGCCATCGCTTTCCTGGGCAGGCGATGCTCCGGGATGATGAGTGGGCGACTTGCCATCGCGCCTCCAGGTGGTTCATCCGGGCTCAACGAGGGAGTGAAGCCGTGACCGAGGCCTCGCTCCAACGGGACCCCATCCTCCGCCAAATCCTCGAGCGCCTCGTTACTGAGCTCCGCCCTTGCCGGATCTACCTGTTCGGCTCCAGGGCGCGGGGCGAGGCAAGCGCCGAGAGCGACTACGACCTGCTGCTCCTGGTGGAGCGGCCGGAGGAGCCTCTGTACCGGCTCTCCCAGCGGGCCTACCGGGTGCTCCGGGGTATCCGGGCCTCGGTGGACGTGCTGGTCTGGGGCCGCGAGACCTTTGACTCCCGGCTCCACCTCCCGGCCTCGTTCCCGGCGACTGTCGCGGGCGAGGGGAGGCTGCTGCATGCCGCATGACCCCGGGAGGGTCGCCGAGTGCCGGGCCTGGTTCCGGCGGGCAAGGAGCGACCTGGACGCGGCCGCCATCCGGCTCGGTGCTCCGGAGCCCCGGCCCGAGAGCGCGGTCTTCCACTGCCAGCAGGCGGTTGAGAAGGCATGGAAGGCCTTCCTTGTGTGGCACGTCGTCCCCTTCCGCAAGACCCGCGATCTGCGGGAGCTCGGCGAGGCCTGCGTGGCGATGGACGGCTCGCTCAAGGCCGTCGCCGAGCGGGCCGAGCAACTGACGCCCCTCGCCTGGGTCTTCCGCTACCCGGGCGAGCCGGAAGAGCCGCCTCTGGACGAGGCCGCGGAAGCACTCGCCCTTGCGCGGCAGGCGTGCGAGACGGCCCTCACCAGCAGGCCAGAGGAGGTATGGCCATGAACATGCCCGACTTCATCACCTACTTCCGCGCCCTCTGGGGCCGCGATCCCTTCCCCTGGCAGACCATGCTCGCCGAGCGGGTCGGGACCGGAGAATGGCCCCGGGCCCTGGACCTGCCCACCGCCTCGGGCAAGACCGCCTGCATTGACATCGCGGTCTACGCCCTCGCGGTGCAGGCCGACCGTCCGGTTGCCGATCGCACGGCACCCCGGCGCATCTGGTTCGTGGTGGACCGGCGGATCGTCGTGGACGAGGCCTTTGAACGGGCGAGCAAGATCGCGGAGAGGCTCGCAACCGCAACCGGTGGCCCCCTGAAGGACGTCGCCGACCGCCTCCGCGCCCTGAGCGGGACCGAGCGGCCGCTCGCCGTGGGGAGGCTTCGCGGCGGGATCCTGCGCGACGACGGCTGGGCGCGGATCC
>JBMFPK010000201.1:0-4834 GCA_049969155.1 Chloroflexia bacterium
CAAGTGGTAGGCACAGGAAAGACCGGCTGGCCCGGATCCGACCACGGCGACCCGCTCCGGGCGGGTGGGCTTACGCGGCGCCGGGGCCAGACCCTGCTCGGCCGCCCAGTCGGCCAGGAAGCGCTCCACCTCGTGGATGGCGATGGCGCCTCCCAACCGCTCCCGGTTGCAGTTCGCTTCGCACGGGTGGGGGCACACGCGCCCACACACACCCGGGAAGGGGTTCTCCCGGCGCAGACACTCCCAGGCCTCCCGGAAGCGGCCATCCGCTACCAGACCCAGGTAAGCCACGATATCTTCGCCCGCTGGGCAGGCACGGTTGCAGGGCGGGGTCCGTTCCCGGTACACCGGGCGCATATAGCGCCAGGACCCGGTCTTGTTGTACAGGGTGGTCGCGATGGATGCCGGCATCGGGGGCATCTCCGCTGCCGAGCGAAAGACGACGACCTGCGCTTCCCGTTCAGGCATCGCGTCCTCCTGATGCATCTCTGCCTCATTGCGGCCGAAGGCCGACGGAAACGACCGATTCATACGCTTCCCGCACCGCAGCCACGTTCTCCTCGGGTCGCAAGGGTACGGCGTCCCGCACCGCCTGACAGAGCGTTTCCAAGCCCACGATCCCCGTGATGCGGCTGAAGGCACCCAGGATGGAGGTGTTCACGATCGGGGCGTTGCGCGGCCCCAGACGGTACCGAAAGGCGATGTGGTTGGCGTCCACCGTCGCCACGCGGAAGCGGTCATGCAGACCGAACGCCTCCGGCGGGTCTGCGCTGTTCAGGAGCACCCAGCCCCCCGGCTTCAGCCCGGCGGTGACGTCCTGCACTTCCAGCAGTGTGGGGTCCAGCACCACGATGTGGTCGGGTTCGTAGATCTGGCAGCGGATGCGGATCGGCCTGTCATCGATGCGGGTGAACGCGAGGACGGGCGCACCCCTGCGCTCGACCCCGAAGGAAGGGAATGCCTGCACCCGTTTCCCCTCGCGGAAGGCGGCATCGGCAAGCAGTTCGGAAGCGATGACCACCCCCTGCCCGCCGCGCCCGTGGAACCGGATCTCGATCATCGGCTAGCCTCCTGAAGGTCACGCGGACATCAGCACGCCCAGGACGATGGACATCATCTTTGCCTCGTGGGTATCCGCACGCGAGGGGAGGATGAGGGGCATCTTGGCACCTACGACCACCCCTGCAAGGGCGCTATGAGCAAAGTAGATGATCGCTTTGGCCAGCGCGTTCCCGGCCTCCAGATCCGGCGCGATCAGGATGTCCGCCCGGCCGGCAACCTCGCCGCGGATCCCCTTGATGCGTGCTGCTTCCGGGGAAATGGCATTGTCCAGTGCCAGCGGCCCGTCCACGATCGCCCCGTAGATCTGTCCGCGGTCGGCCATCTTGGAGAGATTCGCGGCATCCATCGTCGACGGGATCTTCGGGTTCACCATCTCCGCCGCCGCTAGCACGGCCACCCGAGGCATCTCGATCCCCAACCGGTGCGCCACATCCACGGCGTTCTGCACGATGTGCATCTTCTGCTCCAGCGTCGGGGCCACGACCACCCCGGCGTCGCTCAGCAGGATGAGCCGATCGAACCCCGGGATGTCAAAGACGGCCACGTGGGTGAGCAGCTTCCCCGTGCGCAGGCCCACCGCGGGATCCAGCGCCGCTTTCAAAAAGTCGGCGGTGAAGATCTTGCCCTTCATCGCGCAGTGCACCTCGCCACGGGCTAGCATCTGCATCGCCCGGTAGGCCGCCGCGCGGCGGTCCGGTTCCTCGACGATGCGCATATTGCGGATGTCGATCTGGTGGGCTTCCGCTTCCTGCTCGATCGCCGCGCGATCGCCGATGAGGACGAAATGGGCGATGCCCCGTTCTTCGGCGTCGCGCGCGGCGAGCAACGCCTCGTGGTCCTGGGCATTGGCAATCGCGACCACGCGCGGGCCGACCTTCCTGGCTTCTTCCCGCAACTGCGCAAAGTTTCGTATCGCCATGCTTTCCTCCTCAAGCGTTCATCGATCCGCGCGCCGTGTACGCGGAGTGTATTCCTTGGCCTTCTCCTCTCCTCGCAACACCCGCAGCACGCCCTGGGCCAGTGCCAGCATCTCGTCTTCGCCCGGGTACACCAGCACCGGCCCGAGGAACGCCACCCGTTCCCGGATCCATTCCACGAGCTGGCCCCAGTGGGCCAGCCCTCCGGTCAGGACAACAGCATCGACCCGCCCGTACAGCACCGCCCCCATGGCGGCGATCTCGCGCGCGATCTGATAGGCCATCGCCTCGGCCACCAGACGTGCACGGGCATCCCCTTGGGCGATCCGCTGTTCGACCTCGATCGCCGAGTTGGTCCCCAGGTGGGAAACGAAGCCTCCCCGTCCGATCAAGTGGCGCTTCAGCTCCTCCTTGGAAAAGCGACCCGAGTAGCACAGTTCGATCAGATCGGTGAGCGGCAGCGCCCCGGAGCGCTCCGGGGAAAAAGGGCCGCTGTCGATCCCGCCGCGGACATCGACCATGCGGCCGTCGCGGTGAGCGGTGATCGAAATCCCTCCGCCGATGTGGGCCACCACGAGGCGTAGGGCCTCGTAGGGGCGCCCGAAGTCCCGCGCCACACGCCGGGCGATCGCCTTCGTGTTCAGGGCATGGCAGAGGCTCGGCCACTCGACCTCCGCCAGGCCGGTCAGCCGCGCGATCTCGTCCATTTCGTCCACCGCCGGCGGGTCGACGGTAAAGGCGGGCACGCCCGCGCGTGTGGCGATCTCGTGCGCGATGAGCACCCCGAGGTTGGAGGCGTGTTCCCGCGGGCCGGGAGTGCGCATCTCCTGGAGCATGGCCTCGTTGATCCGGTAGGTACCGCTCTCCATCGGCCCGAAGAGCCCGCCTCGTCCAACGACCGCGTGCAGGCTGGAAAGGGCCACGCCGTGCCCTTCCAGCCAGCGCAACACGCAGTCCCGTCGGAAGGGGTATTGTTCGGAGATGCAGGAGAAAGGGGCCAGTTCGGCCGCTTCGTGGCGGATGGTGGCCTGAAGGACAGGGTGATCGTCCTCGAAGAGAGCCACCTTGGTGGAGGTGGACCCGGGGTTGATCACCAGGATGCGGTATTCCGCACCTTCAGCCATCGGGCGCTCCTTCGGGCTGAACGCTCCTCCTCGAGCAGGTCGCCCGGTAGTTTATCACACGCGGGAGGAAAGCGCAACCGCGTGGAGGTGCACTCCCAATCCTCCGTGGTAGGGGCCTTGCAGGGAGCCGCGGGCCGGAGCCCCAAACCCTGAAGCCCGCGGGATTCCCCTGCGCAACGCGCCATCCCCCTGGCGGATCGGACGGCCAGGCGGCTCAAGGAGCCCGACGATCCGTCGCCGGGCCGGCAGGAGGCCGCGGTATGGCTCAAGGAGATTCCTCGGGGCGCTCCGATGATGACATCTCCCCGAGCCCCTGGAGACAACGACGGCAGAACGACGCCTCCTTGCGGTCCGTATCAGCGAGGGTATTGGAAAAGTGCATGACGCAGTACGGGTCGCGGCAGTGTCCAAGGCCCAGGGTATGCCCGATTTCGTGCACCGCCTCCTTGAGCGCGCGCGTGCGGAAAAGGGCCTCGTCTTCCGGCAGACCGTGGAACGACGGATGCAGCCGGGCAAGCGCGATCAGGGCGTGCCGGCCGCCCAGGGAGGCCTGCCCGAAGACAAAGTTCAACCCTGGGGTGTACAGATCGGCCTCGACCACGCCGAGGACCCGCCAAGCCTCCGGCAGCGGGATCAGCCGCAGTCTGGCGAGGAGCGGATCGCTCAGATACTGGCGGCGGAAAGCGTCGTACACCTCGGGAAGCAGGCTCTGGCCCTCCGCAACCGCCCACGGCCGGCCGAACGTCTCCTGCAGGCGCTCGCCCAGCCAGCTCAGCACGTCGGGCGACGCCGGTCCCACGGGCACTAGCCACAAGACCTCCCGCACCACACCACGCCCCCCGGCACTCGTCAGCCCTCCAGGCTGCGAAGCGCCAGTGCAGTGGCTCCCACCACGACGGACGTTTCCCCCAGCTCGCCGAGCACGATCCGTACCGCCTGAGCCGGGACCGGCATGGAGAGCGCCCGCACCTCCTCCCGGAGCGGCCCCAGCAGCTCCTGCCCGGCCAGCCGCGCGACGATGCCTCCCAGCACGACCATCTCCGGATTGAGCAGATTGGTCAGATTGGCAACGGCTACCGCGAGGTAATGTGCGGCCTCCCGCAGGACCTGCTGGCAGGCCGCGTCCCCTTCCCGTGCTGCCTCCACGACGTGGTGCACCCGCAGGCCCTGCGGGTCGTCCCTTCCGCGTTCCGCCAGCGCGGAGCCTTCCCCGGCGAGCTCCAGGGCACGCGCGATCAATGCGGGCGCAGAAACGAGCGCCTCCAGATGGCCCCGCTGGCCGCAGCTGCACAGCGGCCCCTCTTCCAACACGAGCGTGTGGCCGATCTCCCCCGCCGTGGTCGTCGTTCCCCGGTACAGCTGTCCACCCAGGACGATGCCGCCCCCCACGCCGCTGCTGAGGTGGATGTAGAAAAGGTCGTGCACTCCGCGGCCGGCTCCGTAGAGCGCCTCCCCCAGGGCCGTCACCCGGGCGTCGTTGTCCACGAGCGTGGCGACGTCGAACGCCTCCTCGAAGACCTGCCGGAGGGGGTACCGTTCCCAGCCCGGAAAGCGGTGCGAGACGATCGTGACGCCCTGTTCGACATCCACTGGTCCCCCGAAACCCACTCCCACCCGCACGAGCTGCTCCCGGCGGATGCCGGCTTCCCGGAGGAGCCCCCGTGCCATCTCGAGAGCCGCCAGCACCGCCTGAGGAGCCGGAAGCCCGGCATCCAGAGGTTGTTGGGCGGT
>JBMFPK010000202.1:0-4250 GCA_049969155.1 Chloroflexia bacterium
CGCGACACGCAGAAGATCCACGCGACGCACCTGATCCCATCCGAGCCACAGCCGATGCCGCGGATGAGGCGGAGACGCCAGAACTGAGGCGCGTGCTGCGCATCTCCGTCCTCGAGGGGGTCTTTGCGCAGGTCTACCTCTCCCTGGCCGGCTTGGGCAGCGTCTTCCTTACGCGCTTTGCCGTGATGCTGCAGGCGACGCCCATGCAGTTCGGCCTCTTTTCCGCCATCGGCCAGCTCTCCCAACTGTTTCAGCTGCTCGGGGCGGCATTCACCTGGAAAAGGAGCTCGCGGAAGGGCGCTGTGATCGGACTGGCGGCTGCGGGAAGGGCGCTTTCCGGCCTCTTCGGGCTGCTCCCGGTGCTTCTGCCCCGCGAGCAGGCGATGTGGACCTTTCTTCTGCTGTACTTCCTGGCTACGTCAGCAGGAGCAGCCGCCGGAAACGGCTGGATTGCGTGGATCTCGGACCTGGTGCCTCTAGAGCGGCGTGGACGCTTCTTCGCCACACGTTCGCGCTACCTGCTCGCCGCCGGGCTGATCGCGGGGTATCTCTTTGGTGCGTGGCTGGACCTCTACGATCCCCGCCCCGGCGGGCTCGCGCAGGCGATCGCCCGATGGATCGGCCGGCCAGAGCCGTCCCGACTGCCCTGGGCTTTCCTCGGGCTGTTCCTCTTCGCCACCTGCAGCGGTCTCCTGAGCACCTTCATCCTGCGGAAACAGCCGGAGCGGCCCAAGGAGCCGGCGCACCGTCCGTTCCTGCCGGCTATCGTTGCGCCGCTGCGCGACCCGAACTTCCGCCGGCTTCTCGCGTTCGGGCTGTGGTGGATGTTCGTCGTCGGCATCGGGGGCCCCTTCTGGACGCCCTTCATGCTCAAGAAACTCGGCATGTCGCTGATAGAGGTACAGGCTTACAGCACGCTGAACGCGTTGGCCTCGATCATCGCCCTGCGCCCGTGGGGCAGCCTGATCGACCGCTACGGGAACCGTACCGCGATGCGTCTAGCCCTTGTCCTGGGAGGCCTCAACCCCCTCCTGTGGGTCTTTTTTACGCGCCAGAACCACGCCTGGATCTACCTCGAAGCGGTCTCTTCCGGGATCATGTGGTCGGGCGCCGGGATCGTGGGCACGAACTTTGTGCTGGCCATCGCGCCGAAAGGGAAAGAGCAGATCTATTCCGGCCTCTACGGTGCGCTGACCGGGCTGGCGGTTATGGCGACTCTGTTCCTTTCGGGCGCGCTGCTCCCGCCCCCCGTCGAGATCCTGGGACACCGGCTGGAACCGGAGCAGGTGCTCTTTGGCATCGGGGCACTTGCCCGGTGGACGACCGAGATCCCGCTCAGCTGGGTCCACGAACCGAATGCGCGCTCCGTGCAGACCCTCTTCCGGGACGCCGGAAGCAGGCTGGCGCGCATCGTGCGAAAATCTTTTCCATAGCGCCCGGCTTCCACGGCGGTCCGCGCCCATGGTGTATAATGGAGGCGATGGCAGAAAATTGCCGGAAGGAGGCCCCATGGATGCGATTCGCTGGAGCTGGCATGCCGGCGACGGACTACGGATGTTCGCCCAGGGGTGGCTCCCCGAAACCGCGCCGCGCGCGCTCGTCGTGCTGGTCCACGGCCTCGGGGAGCACAGTGGGCGATACGAGCATGTGGGCGCTGCCCTGACGCGGAACGGCTTTGCTCTCCTCGGGTTTGATCTCCGGGGACACGGCCGCTCGGAGGGCCCACGGGGCCACACGCCCTCCTACGAGGTGCTTCTGGAGGACATCGCGCGCTTTATCCAGGAAGTGGAGACGCGGTTTCGCATGCCGCCGCACTTTTTGTACGGCCATAGCCTGGGGGGAAACTTGGTGCTCAACTATGCGCTCCGGCGCAAGCCGGCCCTGTGCGGGGTCGTGGCAACCGGGCCGGCGCTGCGTCTGGGGTTCGAGCCGCCGGCGGTCAAGGTCGCGCTGGCGCGTGCGATGAACGCCCTTTTTCCCGCCTTCACCCAGGCAAGCGGCTTGGAGGTCGCGGCCCTTTCCCGCGACCCTGCGGTCGTGGAGGCCTACCGGAAGGATCCGCTCGTGCACGACCGCATCTCGGCGCGCCTGTTCCTCGGCTTCTTCGAGGCCGGTCGCTGGGCCCTCGAACACGCCCAGGAGTTCCCCGTCCCCCTCCTCCTGCTGCACGGCGGCGCGGACCGGATCTGCTCGCCCGAAGGGAGCCGCGCCTTTGCCTCCCGTGTCCCGGGCGATTGTCTGCTCAAGATCTGGGACGGCCTCTACCACGAGGTGCACAACGAGCCGGAAAGAGGGGAAGTGCTGGACACGCTCGTCGGATGGCTCGAACGGCACGCACCGGAGCGCGCGGCCGTTTAGCAAAGGCGGGAACCCATGGCACCTCGCTATGTCGCGGCCATCGACCAGGGAACCACGGGGACGCGGTGTCTGCTCGTGGACCGAGGAGGGCAGGTCGTCGCCTCCGCGTATGCAGAGCACCGGCAGATCTACCCACGCGCCGGTTGGGTGGAACACGATCCCCTCGAGATCTGGGACAGGACGCAGTACGTCATACGCGCTGCGATGGGTGCGGCGCGGGTTCGGCCGGGCGAGATCGCCGCCGTAGGCGTGACGAACCAGCGGGAAACCACGATCGTCTGGGAACGGAAGACGGGGCGTCCTTACGCGAACGCCATCGTCTGGCAGGACACCCGCACGAAGGATCTGTGCAAGCAGCTGGCCGCAGAAGGTGGACAAGACCGCTTCCGCAGCCGTGTCGGCCTTCCGATCTCGACCTACTTTTCCGCTCCGAAACTGCAGTGGCTGATGCACGAGGTGCCCGAACTACGCCGGGCGGCGGAGCGCGGGGAGGCCCTCTTCGGCACCGTGGACGCGTGGCTGATCTGGTGGCTGACCGGTGGTCCCGACGGCGGGGTCCACGCGACGGACGTGACGAACGCGAGCCGGACGATGCTTTTGCGGCTGGACACCCTATCGTGGGACGAGGAGATCACCTCCACGCTGGGGATCCCCGTAACGATGCTCCCCGAAGTGCGTCCGAGCAGCGATCCCGTAGGGTACGGCCTCACCCGACCTGACGGTCCCTTCGGGGAAGCCATTCCGGTGACCGCGGACCTCGGCGACCAGCAGGCGGCCCTTGTGGGGCAGGTCTGCTTTGCCCCCGGCGAAGCCAAGAACACCTACGGTACCGGCTGCTTCCTGCTCCTGAACACCGGGGAACGGGCAGTCCCCAGCCGGAGCGGCCTGCTGACCACCGTGGCCTATCGTTTCGGCGACCGGGCAGCGGTGTACGCACTGGAAGGCTCGGTGGCGATCGCCGGAGCGCTCGTGCAGTGGCTGCGGGACAACCTCGGCTTCTTCCGGGATGCGTCCGAAATCGAGGCGCTTGCGCGCCGGGTCCCGGACAACGGGGGGATCTACATCGTCCCCGCTTTCTCGGGCCTCTTTGCCCCCTACTGGCGGAGCGACGCCCGGGGAGCAATCGTCGGCCTGACGCGGTATATCACGAAAGAGCACCTGTGCCGGGCTGCCCTGGAAGCGACCGCCTACCAGACGCGCGACGTCCTCGAGGCGATGGAGCGTGATTCCGGTGTGCGCCTTTCGACGCTCAAGGCCGACGGGGGGATGGTGAAGAACGAACTCCTGATGCAGTTCCAGGCGGACCTCCTGGGAGTGCCGGTCGTGCGTCCCCGGGTGGCCGAGACCACGGGAGTGGGGGCTGCCTACGCGGCCGGCCTGGCCGTGGGGTTCTGGAAGGACGAGCGGGAGTTGCGCGAGAACTGGGCAGCCGAACGCCGTTGGGAGCCCGAAATGCGGCCGGAGGATCGGGAACGCCTCTACCGCGGCTGGAAGAAAGCGGTCGAACGAACGTTTGGCTGGGTCGAGGGGTAGCACGGCGACGGGCATGGAGGCGATCGGTGGAAACGGCGTACCTTCCGGTTGCGGTAGCGGAGTGCTTCATAATGGCCGTCTTTCGGGGCCTGGGAGTCCCCGAGGAAGATGCCCGCATCTGCACCGAAGTGCTGATCGCCTCGGACCTGCGAGGCATCGAATCGCACGGGATCGCCCGGCTGAAGTATTACTACGACCGGATCCGTGCTGGCCGGCAGCGGCCGGTAACCGAAATCGAGGTCGTGCAGGACCGCGAGGCCACCGCGCTTCTCGACGGACACCACGGCATGGGACACGTCATCGCCTACCGGGCGATGCGGCTGGCGATCGAAAAGGCGCGGCGGTACGGCGCGGGCATC
>JBMFPK010000202.1:4260-4820 GCA_049969155.1 Chloroflexia bacterium
TGCGTAACAGCACGCATTTCGGGATCGCCGGATACTATGCCCTGATGGCCGCACGCGAGGGGATGATGGGGCTCGTGATGACGAACGCGCGTCCGGCTACCGCCCCGACCTTCGGCACCGAACCGATGCTGGGGACAAACCCGATCGCCTTCGCCGCACCTTCCGACCTCCCGTATCCGTTCTGCTTCGACGCCGCGACCTCCATCACGCAGCGGGGCAAGGTCGAAGTCGCCGCCCGGGCGGAGAGGCCGGTGCCCGAAGGATGGGTGATCGACGCCCAGGGCCGGCCGGTGACAGACCCGGAACGCATCCTCCGCGAACTGGACAGCGGGGAGGCGGCCCTGCTGCCGCTGGGCGGCGCGGGCGAAGAGATGGCCGGCTACAAAGGGTACGGCCTCGCCGTGATGGTCGAGATCCTCTGCGCGGCGCTCTGCGGCGGCCAGTTCCTGAAGGGCCTCCTGGGGCGCAGCGAGGAGGGCACCCCGCGCCCTTACATGCTGGGCCATTTCTTCCAGGCGATCGACATCGAGCACTTTCTGCCGCTGGAAGAGGCCCGCAGG
>JBMFPK010000203.1:0-4814 GCA_049969155.1 Chloroflexia bacterium
GGCGAACTGCGCGTGGCCGAGCTTTTCCCGCAGCTCCTGTCCGACAACCCGTCCCTCCTCGACCGTGAGGACGAGGTAATAGGGGGCTCGCCCAAAGTGCGGGCTGATCGTCTTTCCGTCCTCGGTCACCACTGCGATCTTCACATCACACCTCCTCGTGACCTTGCTGCTCCTCGGGAGCCTTCGAATCCAGGCCCAGTGCCCGGGCGATCTGCTGAGCCACTGGGACAAACTCCTCCGCCGGGTAATCCTCGATCTGTCCCATGTCGCACATCGTGGCGACGCGCGGGTCGATCGGCAACCGGCCCAGCAGGGGAACCCCGACCTCCAGGGAGATCTCCGAGGCATGGCTCGGGCCGAAGACCTCGAGCCGCTCGCCCGTCCCCGGGCAGACCACGTAGCTCAGGTTCTCGACGAGCCCGAGCAGCGGCTTTCCCATCTGCAGGGCCATGCGCGCCGCCTTGCGCACGACCATGCCGGCGAGCCCCTGAGGTGAGGTCACCAGCACGATCCCGTCCACGGGCAAGGACTGAAGGACCGTGAGCGCAGCGTCGGAAGTCCCCGGCGGCAGGTCCACGACCAGCACGTCGAGGTTTCCCCAGAACACGTCCCCCCAGAACTGCTGGATCGCCCGGCCGATCAGTGGGCCGCGCCAGATGACGGCGTCATCCTCGCGCGGCAGGAGGATGTTGATCGACATGATGTGGATGCCCGTACGGCTCTGGACCGGAAGCAATCCCAGGGGGCTGGTGCGGGGCTCGGGCATCCGCTCGAAGAAGAGCCGCGGGATGCTCGGCCCGGTGATATCCGCATCGAGGATCCCGACCTGGTATCCTTGCCGGCGCAGTGCGACGGCTAGCAACCCGGCCACAAGCGATTTCCCCACACCGCCTTTGCCGCTCATCACGGCCATGACGTGGCGCACGTGGTTCAGCGCCGTGGCCACTCCCTCCTGTTCGGGGATGAGGCGCCGGCGCTCCTCCGGGGTCATCTCCTGCAGCTCGAGGTCCACATCCACTACGCCAGGCACGGAGAGCACCGCGAGGCGGGCTTGGGCGAGGATCTGCTCCTTCAGCGGGCAGGCTAGGCTCGTCAGGGCCAGGGTGACCTTGACGTGGTTTCCTTCCACCTGAACGTCGCGCACCATCCCCAGCTCGACGAGGTTGCGTCTCAGTTCCGGATCCTGCACCTTGGAGAGGGCCTGCCGCACCTGTTCTGCTGTGACCATATTCACCTCCATAGCGCTTATCGGGTCATCACCACGGTTCGGACGCCTTCGATCTGCCGGAAGGTGGCTCCCTGGCTTACGCAGCGCAGCGCCGCCGCCGGATCCACCACCCGGGTGCCTGCCAGGGCAGTCGCCCCGTAGCGAAAGAGCACGGTGCTGAGCGGCGTGCTGGGGCCCAGCACGAGCACAAAGGCACCGGGGCGGCAGAGGGCCAGGAGCCCCTCCAGCGTGTGGTTGACGAGCGCGGCCCCCGTGATCGCGACGACGTCGGCCTGGGGAAGGAGCTCCGCGGCGCGCTCGGCCGGGAACTCGCCCGGCAGGAGATGCTGCTCCAGCACCCAGAGCTCGCCCACCGCCTGCCGGAGGCGGGGAATGAACGGGAAATGGCCTATCAGCGCCACCCGTTTCCCCCGCCCCTCTCGCTCCAGGAGATGGAGGGCGTTCTCCTCGCGGAGGCGGCTCTCGTCCACCTCCAGGAGCGCGTTGACCGCAGCCAGGCCGATGCTCGCCTCGAGACGCTGTTCCGAGCGGAGCAGGCCGGCCAGTTCGAGGGCGCCGTGCTCCAGGAGACGGCCGGCCCACCGCACGGGGGACTCGCCGTGGGGGCCTTCGCCCACCAGCGTCGAGGCCAGGCCGCAGCGCAGTGCGCCTCGCCGGACGACCACCGCGGTCCAGTGTGCCCCTACGCAGACCGTCTCGAGCGGGGCATCGCGGAGCGTTTCCACGATCTCCTCCAGGAGGCTCATCGTCCACCCTCTGGGAACTGCTGGCGGTAGAGGCGGAAAAGCCTTCCCAGCCGCCGACGCGTGCGGCGCAGGTTGGCGATGCACCCGCGCACGAAGGCCTCGCCGGCCGGCGTCAGGCGGTAGACGCGCCGCGGCACGCTGCCGCCCTCCGTCTGCCATTCGGAAGAAAGGAGCCCCTCTTCCTCCATCTCCCGCAGGTAGCGGTAGACGATGGCCGGGTCCAGGTCCGGATCGATCAGCTCCTGCTCCCGCAGCAGCCCCACGAGGTCGTAGCCGTGGGCGGGGTCCTGCCGCAGGAGCAGCAGGATCGCCGGACGCAAGAAGAGGGCCAGCTGTCCCCATCCGCGCCTTCTTCCCCACCCCAGGGGAGGAACGTCCTGACCGTGCACGGGACCACCTCGGTTAATTTTCCTCACCGTTTACTATATCACATTATTGGATTTTTGTCAATACTCGTCTACGGCCACCCGGCGGCTCCAAAGTGGGGACACGAGCGCGGCCCGCTGCAGGCCGGTATGCCGAGCCCGGCGTTCCCGCCCGTACAACACGACTTAAGGCGCGATGCCCTTGGGGGCAAAGAAACCAGCGGGGGGCGCTGGCAGGGAAGGTGTTTTCGCGGAGCGAGCGCGCCGTCCGATGGGGGATCCTCCGCTTTACGTCGCTCCTCCCCACTCGTCGTCGCTCGTGTCGAGCTCGGTCATTTCGCCGGTCGCGATGTAAAGGATCTGTTCGCAAAGGTTGGTGACCCGATCCCCGACGCGCTCCAGGTCGTGGGCGACCCAAAGCAGCCAGTTCGCCTGCGCGATCGCTCTCGGATCCTGGAGGACGTACGTCATCAGCTCGCGATAGACCTGATCGTAGAGCGCATCCACCTCGTTGTCCTCCAGGGGGAGGGCACGCGCTGCTTCCACGTCTTCTTGGGTGAACGCCGTCAGGGCGCGGTGGAGCATGTCGACCGATTTTTGGGCCATCAGAGGGATGTCCACGGGCGGCTTGATGAGCGCCTGGTCCCCCATCCGGAGGTTCACGCGGGCGATGCCTTTCGCTAGTCCCCCCGGAGCATCGACAAACCTCGTGCCACGCCTAACCGTATCGTCCTGTGACGTACTCTTCTGTCGGCCGGCTCTTCGGATTGGTAAAGATCGTGGTCGTCCGGTCGAATTCGACGATGGTTCCGGCTTTGCGGCCTTCCCCGGGGGTCATCATCGCGGTGTAATCCGAAACGCGCGCCGCCTGTTGCATGTTGTGGGTCACGATGATGAGGGTATACCGCTGCTTCAGTTTCCGCATGAGTTCCTCGATCTTGAGCGTGGCGATGGGATCGAGGGCGGAGGCGGGCTCATCCAGAAGGATCACTTGGCGTTCGACGGCCAGAGCCGGGCGAGGCAGAGGCGCTGCTGCTGGCCGCCAGAAAGAGCGAGCGCGGATTTTTGTCCTTGACTTCCTCCCACAGCGCGGCAGCGCGCAGGCTGCGTTCGACGATTTCCTCCAGCGCCGGCCCCCCCCCTATGCCGTACAGCCGGGGTCCATAGGCGACGTTGTCCAAGATCGATTTCGGAAACGGGTTCGGGCGCTGAAACACATGCCCACACGCCGGCGCAGTTCGACCACATCGATCCGGGAATCGAGCACGTTCTCCCGTCGAGGAGGACCTCCCCTTCGGCGCGTGCGCCCGGCACCAGGTCGATCATCCGGTTGATCGTGCGCAGGAGGGTGGACTTGCCACAGCCGGAGGGGCCTATGATGGCGGTGATGCTGTTCGTCGGCACCTCCAGGCTCACATCGGTCAGAGCCTGGAACCCACGGTAGGACACGTTCAGGTGACGGATCGCCACCTTCACTTCGCCCTCTCGCAGCCGTGTCCCCGGGCCTGTCGCTGCCTCCGCAAGGACGGGGGTAAGCGTTCGATTGGCGTCCATTCTCACAGCTGTGTGATCCTTCCCAGGCGCTGCGTTCGCCACGCGGCAACGAGGCGCGCCGTCACGTTCAGCAGCAACACGAGAAGGATGAGCGCGAGTGCTGTTGCCCAGGCCTTCGTACGCCATTCTTCGTACGGCGATATCGCGTAGACAAACCTGCAAGAAGGGAAGGGCTCCGAAGACGCGGTCCAGAGCCGGATCCCAGCGCGAGGAGAGCAGGAAGCGCCAGCCGAAGGCCTCTCGGGAGAGCGCCGAGTTGCGCCACAGGGGCAGTCCGATCATACCCACCAGCCCCACGACCGCCAGACAGGCCAGAACCATCAGCCCGCGGAACGGATGGTCCCCGTGGCCGAGCGCCCTGCCCAGAAAGCCGAGAGATGGCGTACGCCTGCGGCGGATCTGCGATTCCATCATGCCTCCCCCACACCGCTCCGGGGGAGCACGGACAGGCCCAAAGCCTGTCCATGCTCCCCGAAGCCGGGGTATCCCGTACTTCAGCGGAGCGCCGTTGCAGGTTACCTGGTCCAGCCGGGCAAAGACCTGCTGACGCACGTTTTCCGGCAGCGGCACGTACTCCAGCTGCTCTGCGTAAGGGGAACCCTCGGTGAGGGCCCAGCAGATGAACTCGACCAGCTTCTTCCCCTTGGCGCAGTCGGTCTGATCTATGTAGCCCACATTCCGCATCTAACTGGTGTCCAGATGGCATTTTTCCACATTGGGGCCGAGGAGACGAAGGATTTGGCGATGTACCGGTTTGAGGTTCAGCACCTGCTGCTTTTCCCCTTCCGGGGTGCCGATCACCAGCAGGTCAATCCCTTCAAACATCTGAAAAATGCGGCGCATCGTAGGCCGCTGGGTAGGCTTCCCTACCTGGTTGGGCACGCTCTCCCCTCGCTCTTGCAAGGCGGTGCGCAACCGGTG
>JBMFPK010000204.1:0-4815 GCA_049969155.1 Chloroflexia bacterium
GCCGAACTGCAGGCGGTCTGGGAGATCTTCCTGGGGTTGTGCCGGGCCGGCCGCTGGGACGTGTGGCCTGTGGAAGAGGCGTACGCGTTCGAGGAGTATCTGGAACAGGAAGGGTTCCCGCCTGTGCACCATTCGCGCGCGTATGCGGCGGCCGAGCGGCCGGCCTATCGCCTGGTGGCCTCCTCGTTCCTTCCGAGGTTGCTCAGGCAGTAAAACGCCCTCTCGTGGAGAGAGGGCTCAGGCGGGAGTGCGTCGGAGTCGAACCGACCCGGGACGCTCCCAGCGCCCCACAACGGTTTTGAAGACCGCGAGGCCCACCGGGACCCATGCACTCCCGCATTTTTAAGGATACACGGTTTCTGTGCTTCCGTCAAGCGGGCAAGCCGCGCTATTTCAAGATGCGGAAGAGGTTGCTGTAGTCATCCGTCCACAGGCGCACGCGACGCAGGTCGTCCGGACGTGGCGTGGCCCGGCTGGCGATCGCTGGCTGCTCCAGGAAGGCCGCGTCGTCCGTCAGCAGCATCCATGTCGCCCGGTAGGCACGTTCCCCATCCCCGGCGGATTCGATGAGCGCGGCCTTCAACCCGAAATGGTCCGCAAGGCTCCAGACGACGGGCCTGAGGTCCAGGTAGCGGTTCGTGATATGCAGCGCAAGGACCCCGTGGGGGCGCAGGTGCTGGAGATAGACCTCGAAAGCTTCGCGCGTGAGCAGGTGCACGGGAATCGAGTCGCCGCTGAACACGTCGAGCACCAGGATATCGTACTGTTGGGGCTGCCCTTCCCGGAGTTCCCGCTCGAGCGACACGCGGGCGTCCCCCTGGACAATCTCCACACGGCCTCGACAGCGCGCAAGGTAGGAGAAAAAGCCGCCCTCTCCCTGCGCCAGAGCAACCACAGCAGGGTTGATCTCGTAGAAACGCACCGTATCCCCGGGCTGTGCGTAGGTGGCCAGAGTACCGATCCCCAATCCCAGGACGCCGATCCGGATTCCGCCATCGCGCCGGGGATAATGGCGCAGAGCCAGGCCGATTCCGCTTTCCTCCGTGAAGTAGGCCGTGGGCAGATCCCGGCCGGCCGGGTCCTGCAGCTGGAACCCATGGACGGTGTTCCCGTGGTTCAGCTGGTACGCCCGCAGGGACGGATTCGGGCGTGTTTCCACTACCCGAAGCACCCCGTAAAAGTTGCGCACCGCGTAGCGGGGGATCCGCAGCGACGCCTGAATGTGGGCCAGAAGCACGACCCCGAAAAACGCGGCGAGCGTGCCAAGGCCGGCAAGAGCAAAGAGCCACCGCAACCGTCCTTCGCCGGACGGCCTGTCCCGGGCCACCACGATCCAGAGGAGCGCCCAGCAGGCCAGTAACCCCAGGTGAAGCTCCCAGTAACCGCGAAAGAGAAGCGGGGCGAGCAAGGAGACGGCCATCCCACCCAGGGCTCCGCCAACGGACATCAGTAGGTAGTAGGCGGTGAGATAGTGGGGGTGGGGTTGGAGGCGTGCCAGTTCCCCGTGACAGAACATGCAGGCGACCCACAGCACGAGGCAGTACAAGGCTACCTGGGTGACCAAGCCGAACGCCACCGGTCGCGCAAGCGTCCAGATCAGAACGGCGCTCCCCACCCCCAGGCTCAGCGCAAAGGCACGTCGGGAATACCACCGTTTTCCGGAGAAGCACAGGATGAAGGATAGCAGATACAGGCCAAGCGGCAGCACCCACAGAAGGGGAACTGGCGCGACCTCCTGGGTGATCTGGCTCGTCGTGGCGAGCAACAATGCGGAGGCAACCGCGGGAAGGGCGACCCACAGCACCCGCTCGGCCGCGCCCGGGGCCTCGAGGGAAGCGGTTTCTTCTTGCCGAGCGGGCCCGTCGGCCGCTCTAAACCGCAGGGTCCGTACCACGATTACGCCGATGCACAGGATAAAGGCGAGATATCCCAGCGACCAGACCCACGCCTGCACACGCAGTGTGAGCCACGGCTCGATCAGGAACGGGTAGCTGAGGAGGCCGGCAAGCGAACCGGCGTTCGACACGGCGTATAGCGGATAGGGCAAGCGCCCCGGGACATCGCGGCTGAACCAGGCCTGCATGAGGGGGCTGTTTGTGGAAAGGAGGAAATAGGGCAGCCCGACAGAGACCAGCAGGATCAGGAACAGGCGGCCGATGGGGTGTTCCGGGTCTGCCGGGCGGAGGCCTGTCGGCGGAGTGATCGGCGTCTCCCAGCGGAAGGCGAGCAGAAGCAGAAGCGCCAGCGAGACGAGAAGCAGGGCTCCGTGGATCGCCCCCTGGCGGCGCCACCGCGGGTGGCGGACTAGCCAGTACGCGTAACCGTAGCCGGCCGTCAACAACACCTGGAAGAAGAGCAGGATGGTCGACCAAACGGAAGAGGCCCCTCCGAACCAGGGTAGGACGATCTTGCCGATCAGGGGCTCAACCTGGAAGAGGAGGAATGCCGACAGCAAGACCGCCAGAGCATAATAGACCATACCGGACCGGCCCTTTCGCGGATCGGGATCCCTCTGGAGCAAGGATAGCATGGAGCTCCAGCTCCGTCAAGCGGGACGATTCGACACAAGGTGACCGTCACCTGTCCATCGATCTTGCGCTCGTCTGCATCTTCGGTTAGGATGGGATAGGGCGCGTGTGCCCACGAAAGGAGGAAACGATGGGCGTAGGAAAACTGCTTTACCTTTCGCGCGCGGATGTGGAGGCCGTGGGGCTCGACATGGCGACAATCATCCAACGTCTGGAGGAGGCGTTCCGTGAAAAGGGGGAGGGCCGGGTCGAAGTACCGCCGAAGCCGGGGATCCACCCGGTGAGGGACGCTTTCATCCACGCGATGCCTGCCTATATCCCCGCGATGAAGGCCGCGGGGATCAAATGGGTGAGCGGCTATCCGGAAAACTGGCGGCGCAACCTCCCTTACATCAACGCACTCATCATCCTGAACGATCCGGAGACCGGCCTGCCGATCGCGGTCATGGACGGATCCTGGATCACCGCAAAGCGCACGGCTGCGGCCACTGCCCTGGCGGCCAAGTACCTGGCACGGGCAGACTGCCGCACGTTGGGCATCCTAGGTTGCGGCGTTCAGGGGCGGGCGCATGTCGAGGCCCTGCGGGCCCTGTTCTCCATCGAGCGCGTCTACGCCTACGACATCCGCCCCGAGGTGCAGGCCGCCTATGTGGAGGAGATGCGCCGCCAGCACGGGATCGACGTCATAGAGGTTTCCAGCCCGCGGCACGCCGTGGAGGCAAGCGACATCGTAGTGACCGCAGGGCCTATCCTGAAGGAACCCGATCCTACCATCCAACCCGGGTGGCTTTCCGAAGGGGCGTTCGCCTGCCCGGTGGACTTTGACTCTTATTGGACGCCAGAGGCGCTCGCTCAGGTGGATCGCTACGCCACGGACGATCGCGAGCAATATGCCTACTATCGCGAACGGGGCTACTTCCAGCGCGCGCCAACGCCGTACGCGGACCTGGGCGACCTTGTGGCCGGAAAACAGCCGGGTCGACAATCCCCTCGCGAGCGGACGATGGCGATGAACCTGGGCCTTGCGCTGGAAGATATGGCGACGGCCGTGGAGGTCTATCGCCGGGCCGTGGAACGCAAGATCGGAGTGTACTTGCCGTTGTAGGGGCGAAAGAGGGGAAACACGGACGGTGGCTTCCCCTCGCGATCGTGAGGCGTTCCCCGCAGGGAGACCAGCAGTTGACCGGTGGGGCCATATGGGTTAGAATGGAATCACTGCAAACGGCTGAGGTGTCCCATGCCGATCTACGAATATCGTTGTCGCCGATGTGGAGTCGAATTCGAACGGCTGCTCCCGATGGCTCGCGCCGACGATCCCGGCCCGTGCCCGCAGTGCGGGTCGTCGGAGATCGACCGCTGCCCATCGCGTTTTGCCTCCTTTACGCGTTCCGGTGCGGAAACGCGCGCGACGGGCGGTAGCAGCGGGTGCGCATCGTGCGCGGCGACCAGCTGCGCGAGCTGCGACAAGGGGTAGCGATGGGGTCGCGCTCGCTGGTCATTGCCGTCGACCTGGGCGGAACGCAGATCCGCGCCGCGCTCTGCGACCTGCAAGGGCGTTTCCTGCGACGGGCCGAATGTCCGACAGGGGCTGCGGACGGCCTGGAGGCCGTGCTCGGGCGCATCGTCGACCTTGTGGAACAGGTTCGAGCCGGAGCTCCCGGGGACAGCGTGCTGGGTGTGGGCATCGGCTCGCCGGGGCCGGTGGATGCGCTGGCAGGTGTGATCATTTCCCCGCCGAACCTGCCGGGGTGGTACGAGGTTCCGCTGCGGGCCCTGCTGGAAGAACGGTTGCAGTTGCCCGTGCGAGTGGCGAACGACGCGAACGCTTCTGCGCTCGGAGAGTGGGCGTTCGGGGCCGGCCGGGGCTACCGCAACGTGGCCTATGTGACCATCAGCACCGGGATCGGGGGAGGCATCATCGCCGACGGGCGGCTCCTTCTGGGCCATCGGGGGCTGGCCGGCGAGGTGGGCCATATGACGCTGGAACCCGATGGTCCGCGCTGCAACTGCGGCAACTACGGTTGTTGGGAGGCGCTGTCTTCGGGGACGGCGATCGCGCGCGAAGGCGCGGAGGCCGTACGGGCAGGACGGGCCCCTATTCTCTCGAGGCTTGTGAAGGGGGTGGCGGAACGCGTGGACGCGAAGCTCGTGGGAGAGGCGGAAGCTCAGGGGGACAAAGCCGCCGCAGAGATTATCCGGCGGGCGGCCGAGTATTCCGGCGTGGGGGTAGCCAACCTCCTGCACCTCTACAGCCCGGAGATCGTCCTCATCGGCGGGGGGGTCTCCC
>JBMFPK010000205.1:0-4808 GCA_049969155.1 Chloroflexia bacterium
ACGCTGAAGGGGGCGGCGCAGGCCTGAAGAGGGTCTGCACCGCCCCTTTCCAGGATAAGGGGGTGGCATGGCACCGATCCTGGAGCTGAAGGGTATCACGAAAGCCTTCCCCGGTGTGCTGGCCAACGACCACATCGACCTGACGCTCGAGGAAGGGGAAATCCATGCCCTTCTGGGGGAGAACGGGGCCGGGAAGACGACGCTCATGAACATCCTGTACGGCCTGTACACCCCCGACGAAGGGGAAATCTTCATCCGGGGCAAACCCGTGCGCATCCGCGGGCCCAACGATGCCATCGCCCATGGCATCGGCATGGTCCACCAGCACTTTATGCTGGTACCGGTCATGACGGTAACCGAAAACGTCATGCTCGGGGTGGAATCGCTCCTGCAGCCCTACTCATGGAAGGGGTTCCTTACCTTCACCGGCATTGCCGGTGGGGTGCTTTCCCTCCTGGAGCTGCTCAACCGGCTGATCGTCGGAGGGGGGGCATTTTGGGTCCCCTGGCTGGTCGGGTCCGCCTTCGCCTTCGCCGGGGCGGCGCTGTTCTACGGGTTGCTCGTCTTTCTGACTCTCGCACTGCGGCGCGGATGGCCCTGGTTCCTGCTGGCCGATAACGCCGTCCGCCTGGCAGCGCTGGCCGCAGCGTCCGCAGCTTCCCCTGCGGTGCGCACCTTCCTGTTCGGCGCCAACCCGACGGCGGTCCGTTACGTCCTGGGCACGCTTCTGGTTTCGCTCTTTGGCACCGCCCTCGACTACGGCCTGGTGGAGACGCTCGGCTCCTTCCTGAACCGCCGCCAGGTGGCGGAACGCGTTCGGCAGATCTCGGAGCAGTACGGCCTGCAGGTCGATCCGAACGCCTACATCAAGGACCTGCCGGTGGGGGTGCAACAGCGGGTTGAGATCATCAAGGTGCTCTACCGCGCTGCGGACATCCTCATCCTCGACGAACCGACCGCCGTCCTCACTCCGCAGGAGGTCGAGGAGCTGTTCGAGATCATCCGTTCCCTCGTTGCCCAGGGCAAGTCGATCATCTTCATCACGCACAAATTGAAGGAGGTGCTGGCGATCGCGGACCGGATCACGGTATTGCGCGCCGGCCGCGTGGTGGGGACGACGACGCCCCAGGAGACCAGCGAAGCCGCTCTGGCGGCGATGATGGTCGGCCGCGAGGTGATCCTGACCGTGGAGAAGGCTCCGGCGCAGCCCAAAGAGACCGTGCTGGAAGTGCGGGATCTCCACGTACGCGACGATCGCGGCAGCCTGGCGGTGAACGGTGTGTCGTTCGAGGTGCAGGCCGGGGAGATCTTCGGGGTGGCCGGCGTGCAGGGGAACGGGCAGACGGAGCTTGTGGAAGCGCTCACGGGATTGCGCCCGGTCGAATCCGGCAAAGTCTGGATCCTGGGCGAGGAGACGACCCATGCCGATCCCCGGCGCATCATCGAGCTCGGGGTAGCGCACATCCCCGAGGACCGGCAGCGCGACGGGTTGGTGCTCAGTTTCCCGGTGGCGGACAACCTGGTGCTCTGCAACTACTACCGCCCGCCGTTCGCGCGATGGATCCTGATGCAGGAGCGCGAGGTGCAGCGGGTGGCGGCCAATCTGGTGGAACAGTTCGATGTGCGCACGCCGAGCATTCTGGTGCCGGCCTCCAACCTCTCCGGAGGCAACCAGCAGAAGGTGATCGTGGCCCGGGAACTGTCTCGTCCTATCCGCCTGCTGATCGCTGCCCAGCCGACGCGCGGGCTGGACGTTGGATCGATCGAATACATCCATCAGCAGCTGGTGCGGAAGCGGGATGAGGGGTGCGCGGTCTTTCTCGTTTCCACGGAGCTCGACGAGATCCTGTCCCTGGCCGACCGGATCGCGGTGATGTATCGCGGACGGTTCCTGGCCGTGATGAAGGCAGAAGAGGCGACCAAGGAGCGGCTGGGACTCCTGATGGCCGGCATCCACCCGGAGGGGGAACCTGTCCCGGTGCCGGTCTCCGTCGGGAGGGTGTCATGAGCGGCAGTACCACAGGTGCGCGGGCTGTCCCCGTGCCGCGGGCGCGAGGGGTGAACTGGGGGCGCGTCGGGCAGACGCTGCTCGTCTACTCGCTCGCGTTCTTGAGCGCGCTGATCGTGAGTGCCCTCTTTATCGTGCTCTCCGAGATGAAGGTGTATGAGGCCTTCAGAGAGGGGATCGGGCGTGGACTAGTGCAGGTCGGGGCTACGGTCGGCAACGCCTACTGGGCGCTCCTGCGCGGCGGCTTCGGCAGCGCCTACAACCTCAGCGAGAGCTTGACCGCAAGCGTGCCCTACATCTTCGCAGGCCTGGCGGTGGCGCTCGGATTCCGCTGCGGGCTTTTCAACATCGGCGTGGAAGGTCAGCTCTTCATGGGCGCGATTGCTTCGGCCTACCTGGGTTACGCTGTCAAGGGCCTCCCAGCCTACCTCCATGTCCCGCTCGCCCTGCTGGGAGGCGCGGTGGCCGGCGCGCTCTGGGCTGCCCTCCCGGGGTTGCTCAAGGCCTGGCGCGGCGCCCACGAGGTGATCACGACGATCATGATGAACTACATCGCCTTCCGCTTGACGGACTACCTCCTCACCGGCCCGATGAAGCGCCCCGGCTATGCCCCTGTGAGCCCCATCATCGAGGACTCGGCAAAGCTGTACCGTCTGCGTCCCGATCTGCGATTCCACATCGGCTTCTTCATCGCTCTCGGCGTCGCGTTGCTCGTCTGGTGGTTCCTTTGGAAGACCACGCTCGGTTTCGAGATCCGTACCGTCGGGGCAAACCCCGATGCAGCCCGTTATGCCGGCATCAGCGTCACCCGCAACTTTGTCCTGGCCATGGGGCTGAGCGGTGCGCTGGCCGGCCTGTCCGGAGCCAACGAAGTGCTGGGGGTCAACTACTTTATGGCCCAGGCCTTCTCTTCCGGCTATGGATTCGATAGCATCGCGCTGGCCCTGTTGGGCAAGAGCCACCCCGCCGGGGTCGTGCTCTCTTCCTTTCTCTGGGGTTTCCTGCGCTCGGGAGCCAAGGGCATGGAATCGCGGGCCGATGTCCCCATCGACATCATTTTCGTCATCCAGGCCCTCGTGATCATGTTCGTCGCCGCCCCGGAACTCGTACGCGTCATCTACCGTATCCGCGCGGTGCGTGAGGCGGAGGAAGCCATCTTTACCCGCGGCTGGGGGGTCTAGAGCTCGCACCTGGCGCATGGCCGGAAAGGAAAGGTATGGAGAAAAAAGCGCTCTTGCCGACGATCGTGGGTTGGGGGCTCCTGATCCTGGGATGTGTCCTGGGATGTCCTGGGATGCCCGCAGTGGTGCTGTCGCTGAGTCTGCACCGACCCTTGAAGCCGCTGGAGTTCGCGCTGGTTGCCTATCTGGTGCCCCTCGTTGTGGCGCTGCCCTTGCTGCAGGCCGCACGGCGCTGGTTCACCAGGAGGGAAGGCGTCTTTTCGGGCCTCATGATGGCCTTGGGGGGACTTTGGACACTGGCCGGCCCGCTTGCTGCGTTGGACCTTTCCCTGGGGTCCAGGTTGCTGGCGACGCAGACGGTCAAGCCACTGGGTCTGCTGCTTGACGGCAGCCTGCCGCCGCTTCTGGGCCTCGTCTTCTGGGTGCGGGCATGGAGCATCCGTCCGACCGCGCGCGCCGCGATCCACCGTGTGGGCGGATGGGTGTACCTGGCCGTTGCCCTGCTCCCGCTCGGGCTCGGTCTGAGTGCCCTCGTCCGGGGAGAAACGACCTCCCTGCTTTCCTGGCTCTGCCAGCTGTGTCTGGTGCTCGTGATGGCCGCCTGGCTGTTTGAACAGCCTACCGCAGCGATGGGGGCCTTCTTCGGCTTCCTGGGACTCGTCATCGGGCTCCTGTTCCTTCCGGCCATCTCCCCGGAGCAGGTTTCCACCTTTGTCCTCAACCCGGCCGGTGGGCGCGTGGCCTGGAGCGTGCCCAACGCCGTTTTTCCCACTGCGTTGCTGGTAGGCCTCCTCGTGGTAGGCGCCACGGGCATGGGGCTCTGGCAGGCGGTGCGGGAGAAGCCGCTCGGAAGGAGCCTGGTGGGCGCGCTGCTCGGCGCCGGGGCGGTCGCAGCGGTGGTCCTTTTCAGCCTGCGCTACGGACTGAGCAGCGGGATCTTCCTGGTGATCGTGTTCCTGCTCGTGTTAGGCCTCTCGGCCTGGCAGATCTGGCGCACACGCGAGACGAACGCCATCCTGGGGAGCATCCTCTTCCTCTTCATCCTTGCCTTCCTGCTGTGGGCGAGCCGGGGCCAAGAGTACAACTTTACCGGGCTGCTGCAGGGGATGCTGGAGGCAGCGACCCCCATCGCGCTGGGGGCGCTCAGCGGCATCTGGTGCGAGCGGTCGGCGGTGATCAACATCGCCATTGAAGGGATGCTCCTCTCCGGCGCCTTTACCTCGGTCGTCGTTGCCAGTGCCACCAAGAGCCTGCTCCTCGGCCTGCTGGTGGGCATGCTCACCGGTGCCGTGCTCGCGGCGATCCTCGCCGTGCTGGCCATCCGCTTCAAGGTGAACCAGATCATCGCGGGCACCGCGATCAACATCTTCTCTGTGGGGGTGACGAGTTTTCTCTCCGCCCGGCTGCTTGCCCAGCGGCAGGACCTGAACGCCTCGGAGAACTTTCAGCTGATCGCCACGCCGGTGCTGGGGCGGATCCCGGTGATCGGGCCAGTTTTCCTCCAGAACAACCTGATCATCTACCTGATGCTGATCCTGGTGGTCGTGACCCACACCGTGCTCTTTTCCACCCGCTGGGGGCTGCGCAGCCGGGCCGTGGGGGAACACCCCCTGGCGGCC
>JBMFPK010000206.1:0-4801 GCA_049969155.1 Chloroflexia bacterium
CCCTGCCCCGACCTCTCGTCCCGCAGCTGTCCATTGCCCTCGCCCGCGCGGCACTGGCCGAACGGCCGGACGTCATCCACGTCTTCAAACCGAAGGCTCACTCCGGCCTGGCACTCCTCTGGCTGTGGGTGTGCGGATCCCGCATCCCCCGCGTGCTGGACAGCGACGACTGGGAGGGCCGGGGGGGATGGAACGAGGTCAACCCGTACTCGCCGCTTCAGAAGGCCTTCTTTCAGTGGCAGGAAAACTTTTTGCCCCGGCACTGCGCGCACGCGGTCACCGTGGCCAGCCGCACCCTCCAGACACAGATGTGGGGGCTGGGCATCCGTCCGGAGCGCGTGATCTACATGCCGAACGGCGCAGCGCGCGAGCGGTACGCTTCTTGGACCGCGGCCGATCCGCAGCCGGTGCGGGAAAGCCTGGGGCTCGGTAGGGCCCCTACCGTCCTCCTGTACACCCGCTTTGCCGAATTCCGTGTCTCGCGCCCTGCGGAAGTGATCGCCTGCGTCCACGAAGCGCTGCCGGACGTGCGCTTGCTCGTGGTGGGCAAGGGATTTTTCAGGGAAGAGGAACTTCTGCAAAAAGAGATGGCCAGCCGGGGGTTGGCCAACCACCTGGTCGACGCCGGATGGGTGCCCGAATCCCAGCTCCCTCATTACCTGGGCGCCGGTGACGTCGCCGTCTTTCCCCTCGACGACCGGCTGATCAACCGGGCGAAATGCTCTGCCAAACTGATCGAACTGATGGTATCCGGACGAGCCATCGTGGCCGATGCCGTGGGCGAAGCGCGTGAGATGCTCGAGCACCGCGTCTCCGGCTGGCTCACTCCGCCCGAGGATGTGCAGGCACAGGCCGACGCCCTCCTCGCCCTGCTGCGCGACTCGGAAGCCCGTCAGTCCCTAGGTAGGGCTGCTGCCACCCGTGTCTGGCAGCTGTACGACTGGGATAGCCTGTGCGAACGGGCCCTGGAAGCCTATCGGTTGGCCGGCGCTCGCTGACTCTCGATTTGTGCTGGTATCCCGTTTCGTGTAGAATAGCCTCATCAGGGGATCCCTTGCGAGGAGGCTGCGGATGCGCAGAACGCGCTGGTTGATGCTCACGCTCCTTTGGCTCACCGCCTGCACGGCCGGAGGCATCCATATCCCTCCGACGCTCCCTCCGGAAGGAGTGTACGCGCGCATCGAGACCGTCCGCGGGACGATCGTCTGCCAGCTGCGCCCCGATGCGGCCCCCAAGACGGTGGCGAACTTTACCAAACTGGCCAACGCAGGTTGGTACGACGGACATACCTTCTTCCGCGTCGAGCCGGGATTCGTTATCCAGGGCGGAAGCCCGGATGACACGGCGTCCGGCAGCATCGGCTACACGATTGAAGCGGAGATCTCGTTGCCCCATCGCCCCGGCGCGATCGCGATGGCCCGCACGGCCGACACGGTGAACCCGGAGCGCCGCTCGGACGGCAGCCAGTTCTACATCACCCTGGGCGAGACCCCCCATCTCGACGGGGCTTATACGGTGTTTGGATACTGTACCGATTCCCTGGAGGTCGCGCGTCGGATCCAGCAGGGCGATCGGATGCTGCGCGTGCGGGTGGAGGAGCGGTAGGCGGCCCGATATGCCGAAAGAGCGAACCTTCGAGAAAACGATCGCTGTCAACCGTCAGGCGCGCCACGAGTACGATATCCTGGAGACCTATGAGGCCGGCCTGGTGCTGACCGGATCGGAGATCAAGTCCATCCGCGCCGGACGGGCCAACCTCCGCGGGGGCTACGCCCGGATCCGCGACGGAGAAGCCTGGTTGATCGACGTCCACATCGCTCCCTACGCCGAAGCCGGCCGACGGTTCGGACACGACCCGCTGCGACCTCGCAAGCTTCTCTTGACCCGCCGCGAGATCGACCGCCTGCGCGGCCGGCTGGAGACTTCGGGACTCACCCTGATCCCCTTGCGTCTGTACATCAAGGGGCGGTGGGCAAAGGTGGAGCTTGGGCTCTGCCGCGGACGCAAAATGGCCGATCGGCGCCGCGCGATCGCCGAACGAGAGGCCCGACGCGAGATCGAGCGGGAATGGAAGGAACGGGAACGGTGAACCCTCAGGTCCCGGAATCGGGGGTAGGAAGCGAACGGCTGCTCGGAGGCCGCTACGAGTTGGAGCAGCTCCTGGGCCAAGGCGGAATGGCCCAGGTGTACCGGGCACGGGACCGCGTCCTCGGCCGCTCCGTGGCCGTGAAGGTCCTTCGCCCGGAGTATGCGAACGACGTCAGTTTCGTCGCCCGGTTTCAGCGCGAGGCGCGCGCTGCAGCCAACCTCGTCCACCCGAATATCGTCTCCGTGTACGATGTGGGCCAGGACGGCAACCAGCACTATATCGTCATGGAGTACATCGCCGGCCGAACGCTCAAGGAGTGGATCCGAGAACGGGCTCCCCTGCCGGTCGATATGGCCCTGCGCATCGCGGAGGAGGTGTGTGCTGCCCTGGAATACGCCCACCGGCACGGCATTATCCACCGCGACATCAAGCCGCAGAACATCCTCCTAGACGAAGACGGCGAAGTGGTCAAGGTGGCCGATTTCGGCATCGCCAAGAGCCGCCTGGACCCGGAATCCACTGCGGACCGGCTCGCCCTGGGGACAGTGAAGTACATCAGCCCGGAACAGGCCCGCGGGGTAGAGGTGGTGCCCCAGTCCGATCTCTACTCCCTGGGCGTCGTCCTCTATGAGATGCTCACAGGGCAACAGCCCTTCGACGGCGAAACGCCCATCAGCATCGCGCTGCAGCATCTGGAGGCGGAACCCCCACCCCCGCGCCAGGTCAACCCCTACATTCCCCCTGCAGTGGAAGCCATCGTCCTGCGCGCACTGGCCAAAGACCCCCGCAGTCGCTACGCCTCTGCCCGCGAGATGCGACAGGCGCTCGAACGCTATCGCCTGGCCGGTATGGAAACCACCGGCCCGCTCCCCCAGCCGATCGCCCGGCCCGCTCCTCCCCCACGCATAGAGGGGGAGATTCCTCTTCCCGGCGCCCGGCCCGCCACCCGGGCGAGGCACCCACCGCGTGCTCTGCCGACCCGGCGCGCTACGCTGGGCCCCCTCGGCATCGCCCTCCTCATCCTGATCGCGGTGGGGGTCGTCAGCCTGGTCTTGCTCCTCCTGCGGTTGCTGTACCCACCGGCTCCGCCCGGGCCGCCCACCGCGGCTCCGACCACGGCGGCGCCGACCCAGCCCGCGACCGCAAGCCCCGGTATCCCGGTGCTGCTGCGCGACCTGACCGGCCTTGCGGCAGCCGATGCCCGTGCGATCCTGGAACAGGACGGGCTCGTGTACGTGGAAGGCCCCGCGCGCTGTGACCCGTACATCGAACCGGGTCACGTGGTCGGCCAGGAGCCTCGCTACGGCACCCGGTTGCTTCCCGGCCAGCCGGTCACCGTGACGCTTTCTGCCCCTCGGACGCTCGCCCGGGTACCTTATGTCGTGCAGATGTCCTACGAGGGGGCCCGCCTGACCCTCCTCGGTGCCTGTTTCCGGATCGAACGCAAAGAGATGGGCTGCACCTCGACCCCCGTGGGCTATGTGGCCCGGCAGGAGCCGAGGGCAGGGGTCTCCGAAGCACAGGGGATCACGGTTACCGTGTACGTGAGCATCGGCAACCGGGAGACGATCCTTCCCGAACTGCTCCGCGTCCCGCTCGCCGAGGCCCAGCGACGGGTGGAAGCGGCCGGCCTCGTGTGGGGTTACGCCAACCCCCAGACCCAGGCCGATATGCCACCCGGGGTGGACATCGATGACCAGGGGGCACCCGGCCAGGTGATCAGTTACCTCGTCCAGTACGACGAGGTGCGCAAGACGAACGGGGAACTGGCTGCGGGCGAGCGCGTGCCGTGCGGCGCCGTGGTGCACGTGGCCTACTACGCGGTGCCCTAGGGATGGGAAGCCCGTGCGGACGACCAGAACGCCCGCCCGGTTCCCCAGGCCGATATAGGAGTACGGAATGCGACGAGCGGGGCGCGCGGCCGGTGTCTGCGCCCTGGCACTGATCGGCGCGGCGGCGGGGTTCGCAGCGGTGCGCTACGGTCTCGCCGTTCCGCTGGGCGCGGTGGCCGGACTGGCGTTCCTGACCTTGGGTTTCCTCGACCCGGAGGTCGGGCTTCTTTCCGCGCTGGCCATCGCCACCCTGCTTCCGTTCGGCGTGCTCCCCTTCCGCATCGGCCTGACCCCTTCCTTCCTGGAACTTGTGCTGCTGGGGATGTTGGGTGGATGGGCTCTGGCTCCCTGGACGCGCGAAGGGAGACGCTACCGGTTCGCCCCTCTGGACCTCGGCGCGTGGCTCTTCCTGGGGCTGATCGTTTTCGCACTGTGCCTGGGCCTCGGCCGGGGCATCGATGCCACCCGCGTGCACAACGTTGGGAAGCTCTTCCTTGCGGTGCTCGCCTACTTCGGGGCGAAACAGGTGGCAGACCGGCCGGAGCGTGTGCGACGATATCTGGCCGTTCTCC
This sequence comes from Chloroflexia bacterium, assembly GCA_049969155.1. Classification (GTDB taxonomy): domain Bacteria; phylum Chloroflexota; class Chloroflexia; order DTKN01; family DTKN01; genus DAOTVY01. Next base: position 4,494 of record JBMFPK010000206.1, read on the forward strand.
TGGTCTGTGCGGGAATCGCTGCGGCCCTGGGCATCGGGCTGCACGCGCTGCCGGACACCGTGGCCCACGCAGCCCTCACTCGGCTCGGGGTGATCGGGTATCCCACCACGGGCCGCGTGCTGCGCTACGTCGAGGATGACCCCCATGGCCTCGAACGGGCGATTGGCACCTCCGTCGACCCGAACGCCTTCGGCGGTATGCTCGCCTTTGCGGCGTCCGTCGCCCTCGCGGAGCTCCTGGAGCCCCGTTCGCCGGTTCTGCCGCGCGGCATGCTCGGGATCGTCCTGGTATGGCTCTTGGGCGGCGTC
>JBMFPK010000207.1:0-4799 GCA_049969155.1 Chloroflexia bacterium
TGGCAATGCAGCCAGTGCGGCCATCTGCACTGCATCGGGAGCGTCGCCGAACTGTCGGAGAAGGCCGGGCGGGACCTTTCGGGCCTCGATCTACACCGCCCGTACATCGACGAGATCATCTGGGCGTGCGAGCGGTGCGGCGGCACGATGCGCCGTTCCCCGGAGGTGCTCGACTGCTGGTTCGACAGCGGCGCAATGCCCTATGCCCAGTGGCACTATCCGTTCGAGAACCAGGAGACGTTCTGGGAGAACTTTCCTGCCGACTTTATCTGTGAAGCGATCGACCAGACCCGCGGCTGGTTCTATTCCCTCCACGCCCTTTCCACCCTCCTGTTCGACCGGCCCTGCTACCGCAACGTGATCTGCCTCGGCCTGATCCTCGACGCCGAGGGGCAGAAGATGAGCAAGTCGCGCGGAAACGTGGTCGACCCCTGGTCCGTGCTGCAGGAGCACGGTGCCGACCCGTTGCGCTGGTACCTGTTCACCGCCGGACCGCCCGGGGACCCGCGCCGCTTCTCCGTCGCGCTGGTCGGGGAGTCGTTGCGGCAGTTCCTGCTCACCCTCTGGAACACCTACGCTTTCTTCGTCCTCTATGCCAACTTGGACCGCTGGACGCCGGGCGGCGAGGTCCCGGCAGAAACGTTGACGGAAATGGACCGGTGGCTCCTCGCCCGGCTGAACGGGGCCGTCGAGGAGGTCACCCGGCGTATGGACGGCTACGACATCACCCGCGCCTGCCGTGCGCTCGAAGCTCTGGTCGACGACCTCTCCAACTGGTACGTCCGCCTGAACCGCCGTCGCTTCTGGAAAGCGGGCGACGACAGCGACAAGCAGGCCGCCTACTCCACCCTCTACACCGCCCTGGCCACCCTTTCGCGCCTGCTGGCCCCCTTCACCCCCTTTGTCGCGGAGGAGCTCTACCAGAACCTTGTCCGCAGCCAGGACGCAGCGGCACCGATCAGCGTGCACCTGGCAGGATGGCCCGAGGTCGACGCGCGCTGGCTGGACGAGCGACTGGTGGCCGATATGGAGGTCGCCAAGCGGGTGGTACGGATGGGCCGCGCGGTACGGCGGCAGGCCGGCCTGAAAGTGCGCCAACCGTTGCGGCGGATGCAGGTGCGGACCCCCGATCCGGCGACGAGCGAAGCGCTCCGGCGGCTGGAGGGAGCGGTGCTCGAGGAGCTGAACGTCAAGGAAATGGTGCTCCTGCAGCCCGACGCCTCCTTCCAGACCTACCGCATCCGGCCGAATCTGCCCGTGGTCGGGCCGCGCTACGGCCGTATGGCGCCTGCCATCCGGGCTGCCCTCGAGGCGCTTTCCCCGGAAGCGGCAACAGAAGCCGTCGCCGCACTGCAACGGGGTGAGGGCTGGTCGCTGACCCTCCCCGATGGGACAAGCCTCCCCCTGACCGCGGAGGAGCTGCTCATCGAGACTTCGGCACCCGAGGGATACGCCGTGCTGGAAGAGGAGGGCTTCCTGGTCGCTTTGGATACCCGGCTGGACGAGGATCTCGTGCTGGAGGGGCTGGCACGCGAACTCGTGCGGCAGATCCAGGAGGCACGCAAGGAGGCCGGACTCGCCGTGTCCGACCGCATCCGCACCTATCTCTCCGGCCTCGGCCTGCGGCTTCAGGCCGCCGTGTCGGTCCACGGTCCCTACATCTGCGGGGAAACGCTCTCCCTGGAGTTGCACGTCGCAGAGCCTCCTGCCGGGGCCTTCCGCAAGGTCCTTTCCCTCGAAGGGGCACCGACGCTCGGCATCGTCCGTGCCCAAGCAGGCGAGACCGGAGCGCTCTAACGATCGCTCCCCGGGGAAAGCCGCCGCCGGAGCACCGACCACGCCTCCAGAGGCTCCGGGCTGCGCAGCAACCCCGCGACGACCAGGTACAGGCCGCCGCCCGCACAAGCGCCTCCCAGGAGGCTCAGGAGCTCTCCTCCGCGACCGCTCACCGGGAGAAGTCGTCCCATCGAGGGAAGGAGCAGCGTCGCGGCAAACCCGGACAGGGCTGAGGCCACAGCGGCACGGACCCCGCTGTACAGAAGGGCCTTCCCCTTCAGGCCCGCGGTGCGCTTCCGCAGCAGAAAGAGCAAGATCGCCGTCTCGGCCGTGTTCGTCAGACTGAAGGCGAGGGCCAGGCCGGCTGCTCCCAGCGGCGGCAACAGCGCCGCGCCCAGCCCGATGTTCGCCGCCACGATCCCGGTGCCCACCAGGACGGGGGTGAGCGTGTCGTGCAGGGCATAGAAGGCGCGCAGCACGATCTCCGTCACGCAGGCCGCAGGCAGCCCGAGGGCAAAGTAGAGAAAGATGCCGGCCGTCGCACGGGTGTCGGCGGCGGTGAAGGCCCCGTGTTGGAAAAGAAACGCCACCAGCGGCTCCCGCAACGCCGTCATCAGCGCCGCGAGCGGCAGCGCCAGGAACAGGGCGACGCGGAGTAGCCTGCAAAGGGTCTCCCGGAACTCTTCCTGCCGACCTTCGTTGGCGAGCGCGGCCAGCGTCGGGAAGGCGACACTCGCCAAGCTCACACCCAGGATGCCCAGTGGCAACCCGAAGAGCCGATAAGCATACCACAGCGTGGTCACCCCCGCGCTCAGGCGGAAAGAAGCCAGCGCCTTGATCGCCATCAGGTTGATCTGAAAGACCGCCTGCCCGAGCAACCGGGGAAGGAGCAGCCGTCCCACCTCTTGCACCCCCGGTTCCCGCCAGTCCAAGGATGGGACATACCGCACCCCGCAGAGGACCAGGCCAGGCAACAACAGGGGAAGGTACAGTCCGGCACCTACGAGCACCCCTGCGACCGGCCCGTAGATCCCCCAGCGGGGGGCGAAAAAGAGCGCCCCGGTGATGATGCACAGGTTGTACACTAAAGGGGCAAGCGAGGTGAGCAAGAAACGGCGGAAGGCGTTCAGTGCGGCCATCGCCAGCCCGCCGACCCCCAAGAGGATCGGTTGCAGGAGCAGGATGCGGGTCAGCCGTACCACCAGGGCACGTTGCTCCGCGTCGAACCCAGGGGCCACGAACCAACGGATCAGCCACGGAGCAAGGAGAAACACGAGACCCGCCAGCACCGTCGCGGCGATCAGGGCCAGGTTGAACACGGTGCTCGCCATTTTCCAGGCCCCGCGGTCGTCCCGGCGCACCAGGTACCCCGTGAACACAGGGATGAATGCCGATCCGAGGGCTCCACCGATCACGAGCGCATAGATGACATCGATCAGGCTGAAGGCGGTGACGTAAGCGGCGTAGGCGTCGCTGGTCGCAAACCGGTGCGCAAAGACGACCTCACGCAGCACGCCGAGAAGCCCGCTCAACACAGTCATCGCCATCACGATGGCCACGTGCCGCGCCATGCTCCCGCGTCCGAATCGCCGGTCGCTCTCTGCCTGCACCATGCAGTCCCTCCGCCAAAGGCCCGGGCAGACCCGCGGGCCGCCCCTTCTCGTGGACACCGCCTGCGCCACACCTCGCTCCCGAACCCCCACAGGCGCGTGCACCCGAAGGGAGCTCGCGGCAAGGCCCGGGGACCAGCCGACCTAGGACGGCCCCGCCGCGCGGAGTGTGGGCTGCCGCCGGACCCATCGCCACAGCGCGAGCATTTTGGGAAGCAGCCAGGTCGTGGCGGCGTAGAGCACGGGCCGGACGGGATAGTCGTATGCCCCGATCTGCGCGACGAACTGACCCCCGAATCCGGACTTGAAGCGGTACACCCCCCAGAGCGGGTCCGTCTTATCCAGGCGCTCCGGCGCTCCCCACAGGTCGTAAGTGGTGCATCCCTGGGCCTTGGCCCAACGCATGACCGCCCACTGCAGGAGGTGGTTCGGCATCCGTTCCCGTTTCTCACTCGCCGAGGCACCGTACATGTACCAGGCCGTAGGCCCGAAGCGAAACACCAGCACGCCGGCCAGCAGCTGCCCTTCGTGCTCCGCAAGAAACAGCTGCCCCAACCCCGCCTCGAGGAACGGCTGCCAAACCGCGCGGTAATAACTGTAGGGGCGGGTCAGAAAGCCGTCCCGGCGTCCCGTCTCCTGGTAGAGCCCATAGAACGCCGGCAGGTCTTCTACCCCTCCCGGCCGCACCCGGACCCCGTGGCGCTCGGCAAGGCGGATGTTGTAGCGGGTCTTCTGCTTCATCCGCGCGAGCAGCGTCGCCTCATCCGCCCGCAGGTCTACCCGCACCGTGTTCCGGAACTGCACCGGTTGCCCCGGACGCCATCCCCGGCGGGCGAGCAGCTCCTGCACCCCGCGGTCGTCTGCCGGCCAATCCGGATCGATCTTAAGCAGGATGCCCCCTGCTTCGCGGCCGATCTGCTCCAGGAACCCGAGCACCTCCTCCGTCAGGCCGGCGTTGCCGATTTCGGCGAGGAGAGGCCCTTTCGGGACGTAGAGGATCGGGGTACGGAACAGGAGAAGGCTGCGCGCGAGCACGCTCGCGGCGGCTTGTACCCGAGAACCTTCCCAGAAGAGAAACCTCCGGGGCACCCAGCCGGTGATCCGCTTCACCTCTCCCCAGAGGAAGGACTGAAGCACGTGGGGATGCGGAAAGGAAAGCAGCGCACGGTCCCACGCTGCACCGTCAAGCACCTCTTCGACTTGCATCCATACCTCTACAGCGCCGTATGGCCCCAAGGGGAACAGATCGTCGCCCCTGGGGGCCTCGCTGCGGTGATGCTACCGGCGCAGGCGGCCCAACGCCACCTCGATGCGATCGAGCGCCTTCTGGATGTTCTCCACCGAGTTCGCATAAGAAAGGCGCAGATACCCCTCGCCGTAGGCCCCAAAGGCGGTGCCGGAGAGGACCGCCAC
>JBMFPK010000208.1:0-4780 GCA_049969155.1 Chloroflexia bacterium
CAGCAAGTGCTGGAGCCGTTGCGCCGATATGGGATGTGGATCCTCCTGCTCGTGGTCCTCGTGGGCGGCGCGTTTTGGTCGCCTCTCTTCCGTGGCCTCTATCGCCTCGTGGCCCTCGTGGCGGGGCTGTAGATGGGAGTCACATATCGTCTTGGGCAGTTTTTGGCCTCGGTCTGGGCACTGGCTTTTCCACCAGCGGAGCGCGAAGCGGCGCTCCTGCTTTCCCGCGAGGAATATGCCCTGTTCCGGCAGATGCGCCCGTACGACCGGGCCCATGCCCTACGGGTGCTCCGCTTGTTGGAAAGACAAACCGTAGATCGATCGCTCCTGCGCGCAGCGCTCCTTCACGATTTGGGCAAGTCTGCTGGTGGAGAGCGTATTCCCCTTCTCTACCGCGGAGCCAGCGTTATCGCCCGCAGGTTCCCGAAGGTGTGGCGCTGCCTGGCCCGAGAACGGCCGCGGGGTCACCCTTTGCGCCCTTTCTACCTCTATGCCGTCCACGCGGCGCGGGGAGCCCGCCTGGCCCAAGCAGCAGGAATCCCGGCCGATGTGGTCGCGCTGATTGCCGGCCACCACGACGAAAGCGCCACCGGTGCACTGAGCCTGCTGCAGCAGGCGGACCGGTGTGCATAGGGGGTACCTGCTGCCATTTCAAGCCTGAAGTGCCCTGGCGATTGCTTCCACCGCTCCCTGAAGCACGCTTTCCCGGGCAACGCGCACGGCGTTACAGATGGCCCGGGCGTCCGAGCGGCCGTGGGCGATCACCGCAATTCCCTTCAGCCCGAGAAGGAGAGCTCCGCCGTATTCGCGGTAGTCCAGGCGATGGCGCAGACGTCGGAAGGCAGGGCGCAAGAGCGCGGCCGGTAGCCGGCTCCAGACGCTCCGCGTCAGTTCTTCGCGGAGCATGCCCAGCAGGGTCTCTGCCGTTGCCTCCGTGCTCTTCAGGAAGATGTTCCCCACGAATCCGTCGGCGATCACGACGTCTACAGCTCCAGCCAGCGCGTCCTTCGGTTCGATATTCCCGGCGAAGTTCAGGTCCGTCGCCTGGCGTAGCAGGGCGTATGCCTCTTGGACCAGCCGGTCTCCCTTGGTCTCTTCTTCTCCGTTCGCCAGGAGGGCGACCCGTGGATGGGGCCGGTGCAGGACGTGCTGCGCATACGCCGAGGCCATCCGCGCGAACTGCAGAAGGTACTCGGGGCGACAGTCGGTGTTCGCCCCGATATCCGCCACCAGGAAAAAGCCCGCACGGGACGGAAAGACCGACGCAAGGGCCGGCCGCTCCACGCCGGGGATGCGCCCCAGCAACCAGGTAGCCGCGGCCATCACCGCTCCGCTGTTCCCAGCGGAAACAAAGGCCTCGGCCTGCCCGTCGCGCACCATCCGCATTCCCACGACGATCGAGGAGTCACCCTTGCGGCGAACTGCCATCGCCGGATGCTCGTCCATGGCGATCACCTCGGGCGCGTGCACGAGAGCAAGCTCAGCACTCCCGTGCCGGGCCAGCTCTGCGCGTACCTCTTCCTCTCGCCCCACGAGCACGATTTCTTCCCCGTAGAGGCGCGCAGCCTCCACAGCACCCGCAACGACCTCCCGGGGGGCATAATCTCCGCCCATCGCGTCCACCACGATGCGCATGCAAGCCTCCTGCGGCCCGCTAGGCACGGTAACCGTACGTCTCCGTGCAGATGGCCTGAAACGACAGCGACTGCTCCGATTCGATCCGCAGCTCGTAGGTCCGCTCGGCCAGCACGGCCTCGATGCTGGCAATGCCGTCGTCGCTGCGGTCCATCGCGACGGTCTGGCCGAGCGTCGGGTCTCGGAGTGCGACCGTTACGCGGGAGGGCGGATCGGTCTGCACGACCAGAGAGTAGGCCCACTGGAGCAGCCCCCTGGCCGGCGGCTGGACAACTTGGGAGAAAGGAGTGGTCCCGACGATCGTCCCCTGGCGGGAATCCAGGATCAGGCTGCCACCTTCGGATGCCGTCATACGTTCCTCCAAGGAATCCTCGGGCTTCAGTCTATCATGGCCGCAGCGGTGCGTCAAGCGGATTTGACAGCCGGGGGCTCCTGTGCTAGAGTAGGGTTACCTTACCAGTTGAAGATCGTTCGGCGGAGGCGCCCGATGCCCGGATGCCAGGGCTGAAAGGGGGAAACCGGTGCAAGTCCGGTGCTGTCCCGCAACTGTGAGGGCCGGGGAAGACCCCGCACCCAAGCCAGGACGCCCACCTCCGCTGTAGCGCCGCTTACCCTCGCGGAAGGGGACGGGCGAGCGAGGAGTTTTTGCCCCCCTCACGTCGAGGGGGGCTCGTTTTTTGCTGGGGAAACGGTGGCAACAGAAGAGCGCTACCGGGAAGAAGGAAACGTTTTCGCTTGGACCGTGTGGCTGGTGGCAGCCGCCTTGCCTGCCCTCACCACCCGAAACCCGGGCTACCTGATCCTCCTCTTGCTCGTGGTAGCCGTCGTCTACGGGGGGCTGCCGGCACCGGGGCCGCAAGAGGCCGGAAGGATCGCTTTCCTCCGTTTTGGGTGTCTGCTGTGGATCTTTACCGTGCCGCTGAACGCGCTGACGGCGCACTATGGGCATACGGTGCTGTTCCTGTTGCCCCGTTCCCTTCCGGTCGTGGGCGGGCCGGTCACCCTGGAGGCGGTGGTCTATGGCTTTCTGAGCGGCCTGGGGTTGCTTGCGGTCGTCTGGGTGTTTGCCACCTACAACCGGGCGGTCGACCCGTACCGGCTGTTGCGTGCCCTGCCGCCGGTCTTTTTCCAGACCGGGGTGATGCTTTCCATCGCGCTCACGTTCGTTCCCCAGGCCGCAGCGGCACTGCGCGAGATCCGCGAGGCCCAGAGGATCCGGGGCCATCGCTGGCGCGGCCTGCGCGACCTCGTACCGCTTCTTCTGCCGTTGCTGACCACCGGCCTGGAGCGTGCCGCGCAGATGGCAGAGTCCATGGAGGCACGAGGTTTCGGGGCCGCTCCTCTGCGCAGTCCTCGCGCCTGGCGCTGGGCGCAGGCGCTTCTGTTGCCCTCACTCTTGCTGCTGTTGTCTGGCCTCCTGTGGCGTGGGTTTGGTGGAGCGCAGGGACCCTGGGCAAGCGTGCTGCTCGCCCTGGGCGCCGGTGGTCTATTGCTTTCGCTTTTCCTCCGCGCGCGAGCCGTTGGCAGCACCCGTTACCGCCGCCAACATTGGTCGCTTGCGGATACGTGGGTGGCGATGGGCTCCGCGCTCTTTGCCCTGGGGTACCTGGTGGTGCGGTTCCGGTGGCCGGAGGCGCTTTCCTTTTCCCCCTACCCGCAGCTGGCCTGGCCATCCTTTCGGCCGGCCCTGGGTGCTGCCTTTCTTGCCCTAGTGCTTCCGGCACTCTGCTACGGCCGGGCGGAGGTGCTCCCGGGCATCGCCCGGCATGGGGAGGCGAGATGATCCGTCTGCAGCACCTGAGCTATCGATACCCGGAAAGCAGCCAACCCGCCCTGTACGACCTCACGTTCGAGATCGCCGAGGGGGAGTTCTTCCTGGTCACCGGGCCGTCGGGCTCCGGAAAATCGACCCTGCTGCGGTGCCTGAGCGGGCTTGTGCCGCACTACTACGGCGGGACGATTTCCGGCAGCATATCCGTGTTCGGGCGCGACCCGGTGGCCGAAGGTCCGCGCGCAATGAGTTGCCTTGTAGGAACCGTCTTTCAGGACCCGGAAGCGCAGTGCGTGGCAACCACCGTCGAGGACGAGCTCGCCTTCGCCCTGGAAAACCAGGGCCTGCCGGAAAGTACCATGCGTCGTCGCATCGAGGAGGTGCTCGAAACCCTAGGCATCGCCGAATTGCGCGGTCGTCGCCTGGAGACGCTCTCGGGAGGCCAGAGGCAGCGGGTTGCGATCGGCGCGGTGCTGGGACTTCAGCCCCGGGTGCTCGTGCTGGACGAACCGACCTCGCAACTCGACCCGCAGGGTGCTGAGGAGGTAATGGACGCGCTGCTGCGGCTGAACCGCGAGCTGGGGCTGACGGTGGTGCTCTCCGAACATCGCCTTGAGCGGGTCATCGCACACGCGGATCGGATCCTGTACCTGCCCGGGCCTGGCGAACCGTTCCTTCTCGGGGACCCGCGGGACGTCCTGGCGCGCATGGAATGGGTGCCGCCGCTCGCAGCGCTTGGCCGGGCGTTAGGTTGGGATCCGCTGCCCTTGACGGTTCGCGAGGCGCGGCCCTTCGTCCAGGGGATGGCGCCCAAGGCCCTCGAAAAGCCCTCCCCGACGGAGGAGCGCCCCCGAGATGTACGCGTGCGGGTGCGCCGGCTGGCTTTCTCCTACGATGGTCGCGCGGCCTTGCGGGGAGTGGACCTGGACCTCGCCGCCGGTGAGATCGTCGCCCTCATGGGACCCAACGGCGCGGGCAAGACGACCCTGCTTAAGCAACTTGTCGGGTTGCTGCGGCCGCAGGCAGGGGAAGCGCAGGTCTGCGGGCTGGATACACGGCACACTCCTCTCGAGCGGCTGATCGAGCACGTCGGCTACGTCCCGCAAAACCCCAATGCCCTGCTGTTTGCCGATACCGTCCGGGAAGAGCTCGATTTCACCTTACGCGAGCGGGGCCTGCCAGTCGGACAGCACGGGGATCTCCCGCGCCTTCTGGGATTGGAGGGCTTTTTGTCGCGCTATCCGCGAGATCTGAGCGTCGGGGAACGACAACGGGTGGCCCTGGCCGCCATCCTGGTAGCTCGCCCGGAGGTGATCTTGCTGGACGAGCCGACGCGCGGACTCGACTACCGCCAGAAGGAGGCGTTGCTGACCT
>JBMFPK010000209.1:0-4774 GCA_049969155.1 Chloroflexia bacterium
CGTGCGCAAGCGGGCCTGGAGTGCCTTCTTCGGGACGGAGCTCGACCTCTTGCTCCGGCGCTTCGGTGTGGATACGCTCCTGATCGGCGGAACCCAGACGCCCAACTGCATCCGTGCGACCGTCTATGATGCCACCGTGTACGGGTACCGTGTGATCCTGCTTGCGGACGGCACCTCGTCGCCTACGCCGGATCGGCAGCAGGCGAACCTCCTGGACCTGGGCGAACTGGGAGTGGAGATGGCGGACTGTGCTTCGGTGGTGGAAGGGCTGCTGGCCGGCGATGCGCGTCCTACCCCCTGTCCTTCGTTGCGGCCGCCTCGGAGGCAGGAGCGTGGGGAGTTCACACGCGCGGTCCTGGACACGGTGCGTCAGGGCGATCTGCGGCTCGACGCCGCGTTGCGCATGCCGATCGTCTCCTGGTGGGCGCGGCGCGTGCTGCACGATCTGTTCCATCGCCGAGGGGCACCGTTCTGGTTTGAACTGGATGGGCGGCCGGCCGGTGTGCTGGTCGTTCGGCGCGTGGGGGACGCCCTGCGCATCGACGCACTAGGGGTGTTTCCGGAGGTCCGCCGCCAGGGGTGGGGCCTGTGGCTGCTCCAGCAGGTCGAGGAAGAGGCCCGTAGGAGGAAGGTGAACCGTCTGGAACTCCAGGTTTCCAGCGGGAACACGGCTGCCCTGGCCCTCTACCTGCGGGTCGGTTTTCGACCGCGACCGCGACGGTGGACCGAGCTCTGGCTCGAACGTCGCATCCCCTCCTGAGATGTTGCCCCTGGCAGGCGGTCGATCACCCTTCCTGGGGCTGCCTGGTCATCTGTCCGAGGAGGGCGCGGGCTGCTTCCACGTCGCGCGCCATCTGTTCCGCAAGCGCCTCCGTACTTTCGAACTTGCGATCCGGGCGCAGACGGCGCAGGAAATCCGCGCGCAGTTCGTATCCCAACAGGCTGCCGTTGAACTCCAGCAGGTAGACCTCGACCCCGCGTTCTCCTCCCCCGAAGGTGGGACGGCGCCCGACGTAGGCGAGCCCGGCGTACAGGTCCGGTTGGGCGGCGGCTGCCGGAAAGCGCACCCGCACGGCGTAGACCCCGTCGCCGGGCAACAGCTGGCGGGGGTGGAGGTGAAGGTTGGCGGTCGGAAAGCCCAGGCGGCGGCCGCGGCCCTCCCCGGCGACAACCTCTCCACGCAGGGAAAACGGGCGGCCCAACCAGCGCTCCGCTTCCTCGACGCGGCCGGCCTGGACAAGTTCACGGATGCGCGTGCTGCTGACCGGCCGGCCGTCCACGCAGACCGGGGACACGGCGTGGACGGAAAATCCCCACGCCTGTCCCAGCGCCTGGAGGCGTGCCAGGTTCCCCTCCCGAGCGTGCCCCAACACGAACCCGGATCCGACGTGCAGCTCCCGGAGGGGAACGTGGGCAATCAGATCGGCGACGAACTGCTCGGCTGAGGTGGCAGCCAGCTCGGGGGTGAAGCGAAGGATCATCAGCAGGTCGACTCCCAGGTCCGCGATGCGCGCGATGCGCTCTTCCAGGGAGCAGATATACTCCCAAGGGAGATGGGGGGCCACGATCGACCGCGGATGAGGGTGGAATGTGACCGCCACGGCGCGCACGTCCAACCTGCGGGCTCGTTCCACAACCCCGCGGATGAGCACCTGGTGTCCCAGGTGGACCCCGTCAAACACCCCGATGGTTGCGACGGCACCCGGTATCGCAAGCCGTTCCCACCCTTGGACGACCTCCATCGCGACAACCCCAACACCTCAAGGCCCGAAGACGCGGAATGGATGCCAGAGACCGTCTCCGACGTTCCGCCGCAGGAGGGCGGCGAGGCTCCCATCCGGGTGGCAGGCCCGGGCGCGTTGGGCCTCTGGGGGCAAGGTTCCCGAAGGCAGTTCGAGGGCCCGTCCGGAGAGCAACGCGCGCAGTTGGTCTGGTTCCAGGATCACGGCCGGCCAGTGACGGACGGGCAGGTCGAGCGGGAGGAGAGCATCCCCCAGGGTCCCGTGTGCTGTGAGCTCCTCGAACCGCTCCGGAGACAGCGCCTGCTCCAGGATCAAAGGCCCCACGCGCAACCGCGTCAGGGCAGCAAGGTAGGCGCCGCATCCGAGCCGTTCGCCCAGGTCGTGGGCGAGGGAACGGACGTATGTGCCGCTTCCGCAGTGGATCTCCAGCGTCAGGCGTGGCGGTTCCCAGGCGAGGATTTGGAGCCGGTAGATCTGCACGAGGCGCGGACGGGGGGCAACGGCCTCCCCGCGCCGTGCCCGTTCATAGAGCCGGCGTCCTCCCTCGTGTACGGCGGAGAAGGGGGGCGGGATCTGCTCGATCGTCCCCTGGAAGGCCGAGAGGGTTTCCTCCAGGGTTTGGCTATCCATCGGGGGGACCGGGCACTGCAGGACGACGTCGCCATCCGCGTCGTAAGTCGTGGTGCTCACCCCCAGGACGATCTCCGCCCGGTAGACCTTTTCCGCCTCCTGGAAGAACGGTAGCAGCCGGGTCGCCCGGCCGATCCCGATCGGGAGCACCCCTTCGGCGAGGGGATCCAACGTTCCCCCGTGTCCGACACGCACGCCGCCGAGTGCGCGACGCACCCTGACCACAAGGTCATGGGAAGTTGGCCCGGAAGGCTTGTGGAGGTTGACAAAGCCTTCCATCGGCTACCCCTCGCCGGAGGGCTTGCGCTCCTCCTCGATCTCGCGCAACAATTCCCGGATGCGCTGACCCCGTTCGATCGAGCGGTCGCGCACAAAATGGAGCTCCGGCACAAAGCGCAAGGTCAGCCGCTGCGCGAGTTCGTGGCGCAGGAAGCCGCTCGCCCGCTCCAACGCCTGCTGGGATTCCCGGACCGCCTGTTCGTCGCCCAGCACGCTGAAATACACGCGGGCAGCCCGCAGATCCGGGCTGACCTCGACATCGGTGAGGGTGACAAAGCCGATTCCCGGATCCTTCGTCTCCCGCTGCAGGAGGAGGCTCAATTCCTGCAGGATCAGGCTAGCCACTTGAACCGTACGTCGTGAAGGCATTGCCGACCCGTCATCCGGCATCCGCTTCGGGGGATCCTACCTGGCTGCTGGGACCTCTTCGACGTGGAAGAACTCCAGTACGTCCCCCACCTGGATGTCGTTAAAGTCGCTCAAGGTAGCTCCGCACTCGTATCCCGCTGCGACCTCGCGCACGTCGTCCTTGAATCGCTTGAGGGAGGCCAATGGACCCTCGTGGATCACGACGCCACCCCGCAGGACGCGCGCGCGGTCGTTGCGAAGCGCCTTCCCCTCGGTCACGTAGAGGCCCGCGGCCACGATCTTGCCCGGGAGGTGGAAGATCTGGCGGACCTCGGCGTATCCGTCCACGATCTCGCGCACCTTGGGCGCGAGCATGCCCTGCATGGCCTTCTTCACATCGTCCACGAGCTCGTAGATGATGTTGTAGAAGCGGATGTCCACACCTTCCCGCTCCGCCGCACGTCGCGCGGCCGGGTCAGGCCGGGCGTTGAAGCCGATGATGATGGCGCGGGATGCCACGGCCAACATGACGTCCGACTCGGTGATGGCGCCGGTGGCCTTGTGCAGGATGTTGACCTTGACCTCCCCGCCGTTTTCGTTCAGTTTGCTCAACGCGTGCTCGATCGCTCCGATCGAGCCCTGGACATCGGCCTTCAGAATGATGTTGAGTTCCTTGATCTCCCCCTGGCGGATCTGGTTGAACAGGTCGTCCAGGGAAACGGCCCTTTGGGCGCGCATCCTCTCGGCCTCACGCTGCCGTTGCCGGGCAAGGGCAATCTCGCGAGCCGTGCGTTCGTCGGGGACCACCTGCAGGGTATCTCCGGCGTTCGGGACGTCGTTCAGCCCCATGATGACCACCGGCATCGCCGGATCCGCCTTCTTCACCCGCCGGCCGGTATCGGTCATCATTGCCCGAACCTTGCCGTAGGTTTCTCCGACGACCACATAGTCCTTGAGCCGGAGCGTCCCCTCCTTCACAAGGACCGTGGCGATCGGCCCGCGGGCCCGGTCGAGCTCTGCTTCGATGATCGTGCCGACAGCGGGTTTGTTCGGGTTTGCCTTCAGCTCCTGAAGCTCGGCCACAAGCAGGATCATGTCGAGCAGGTCTTCGATATGCCACTTCATCTTGGCCGAGACTTCCACGCAGGGGGCATCCCCTCCGTACTCCTCCACGATGACGCCGGCTTCGGCGAGCTGCTGTTTGACCAATGCCGGGTTGGCTTCTGGCTTGTCGATCTTGTTGATGGCGACGATGATCGGCACACGTGCGGCCTTGACGTGCGAAATGGCTTCCAGTGTCTGAGGTTTGACGCCGTCGTCGGCGGCGACGACGAGCACGACGATGTCGGTGACCTGGGCTCCGCGGGCGCGCATCGCCGTGAACGCCTCGTGCCCTGGGGTGTCGAGGAAGGTGATGCGCTTGCCCCGTACCTCGATCTGGTACGCACCGATGTGCTGGGTAATGCCCCCGACCTCACCCTCGGCGACATTGGTCTGGCGGATGGCGTCCAGCAGCTTCGTCTTCCCGTGATCCACGTGGCCCATGATCGTGACCACCGGAGGACGAGGAACCGCCTCGAGGTCTTCTACCAGAGCCGGTCCCGCGGCCTCTTCCTCCTTCGCCTCGGGAGGAACGGCTTCCACCGTCTCGTAACCGAGGTCCGATGCCACGATCGCCGCCGTTTCATAGTCGATCTGCTGGTTGATGTTCGCCATGATGCCGCTTTTCATCAGCGTCTTGATCACCTCGACGGCGCTGACGCCCAGCTTCTCGC
>JBMFPK010000210.1:0-4757 GCA_049969155.1 Chloroflexia bacterium
CGAGCGACGCGTACGACCTCCCCTCCAGCACGAAAACCTTCCCCGACGGGGCCCACTACCGGATGGAAGTCTCCGGCATCGAGCGCCCCAACGTCCTGGAGGCGCTGATCGACGAGATGCACCGCCGGGGCATTCCGATCCACCGGCTGATCTCGGTCGTCATGGGGGCCACGCTGCTCGACGACGCCGAACTGAAGCAGTTCGCGCGGCTTGCGGCCGAGGCCCGCTGCGAGGTGATCATCACCCCCGGCCCACGCTCCGCCTGGGATACCGGGCGGCAGCTCGCCACCCCGGAGGGGAGCCTTTCAGGGCTGCGCTTCCGGGGCTCCGATCAGCTCCGGGCCGTGGTGACGGATATCCTCCGCTGCGTGGAGCTCGGCTTCCGGGGGTTCCTCGCGATCGACGAGGGGCTCCTCTGGCTGCTGAACGAGATGAAAAAGAACGGCGACCTGCCGCAGGATGTCGTCATCAAAGTTTCGATCTTTGCCGGACACGGCTCGCCGGCCGGCGCCCGCGTGCTCCAGTCGCTCGGGGCCAGCACCTTCAACCCGGTGGCCGACCTTTCGCTTCCTCAGCTCGCCGCCATCCGGCAGGCCATCGACATCCCGATGGACCTCCACATCTACCTCACGGAATCGTTTGGAGGCTACAACCGCTTCTACGAGGCCGCGGAAATGGCGCGGGTCTGCGCACCCTGCTACTTCAAGATGGAGCCTGGCCCGGCCTGCGCCGCTGGCCCCGGCGCGCTCTATAAACCCTACGTCTCTCCCCAGATGCTCGCAGATTGGGCTCGGGAAAAGGTCAAGTACTGCCAGATCCTGCACCAGATCATCCAGGACGCCAACCCGAACCTGAAACTGTCCGCGCAAGGCCCGCAGGACCTTGCGATCCCGAGGCCGTAGACGCCGCTAGCGCTCGGGCCGCACCCGGATGTGCCTGGCCACACAAAAGCCCAGCACAAGCGGACGGCCGCCCACCTCGATCAGCATCGTGCCATTGTACGGCTGCCGGCGGACAACCAGTACCGTTGTCCCCGGCAGCAGGCCGTTTTCCTCCAGAAAAGCCATCAGATCGTGCTCTTCCTCGGCCTCCTCGACGATGCGCTCGATGGCGACCGTTTCCCCTTCCTGTACTTCGTCCAGTGCGGGGATCTGTGCGGCCTCCGTTCCGGGCATCGGGTTCCCGTGAGGACAGGTGGACGGTTGCTCAAAAAGCGCCTGCAGGCGGTCCACCGCCTCCGGGGAAATGTGGTGCTCCAGCCGGCCGGCTTCTTCGTGCACATGGTGCCAGGGTAGCCCAAGGATCTCGCGCAACAGCCACTCCGCCAGCATGTGCCGCCGCACGAGCGATTGCGCCGCTTCCCGGCCCGCCGCGGTCAGCGTGATCTCCTTCCGCTCGTTCCAGCAGATCAGGCCGGCACGCGCCATCCGCCGCAAGGTAGCACTCACCGTGGGGCGGGAGACTCCTAGCCGCTCCGCCAGCCGCGCACCGATGGGCACCTGCCCTTCCCGCTCCATCAGGTAAATCAGCCCCAGATAGTCCTCGATCGTCGGCGTCAGTGTCTCTGCCATGGGAACCTCTTCGCGCCCTCACGCCGCCTTTGTTGCACTTGACAAATGTCCTTTATCAGTCTATACTAACTACGCTTGTTAGGAACATTCTATCACAACCCGGGCGTTGTGGCAAGTGGTACCGGCCAGGCCCGCAGTGGAGGAGATGACGATGGAAGGACCGGTCGAACTGAGCCGCCTGGCTCCGAACGAGCGGGGGATTGTGCATTCCCTGGCCGGCGGGCGGGGGTTTGTCAGCCGACTCGCAGCCCTGGGGTTCACGGTGGGAACCCCGGTGACTATGGTGCGCAACCATGGCCACGGACCCGTGATCGTGCTGGTGCGCGACACACGCATCGCCCTCGGGCGCGGAGAGGCCGCCAAGGTGCTGGTCCAGCGCCAGGAGGACAGCAATGGCCCGGAGAGCCGCTAGCGCGCTATCGTGCGATTGCCACGCGCAGGCCGGCACAGAAAGCCCGCCCCCGTTCCACACGATCACCGTCGCCTTGGCCGGCCAGCCGAACGTAGGCAAGACCACGGTCTTTAACCTGCTTACCGGCCTCTCCCAGCACGTGGGCAACTGGCCCGGCAAGACCGTCGAGCAAAAGAGTGGTTTCTACACCTGCGATGGGCTCACGATGCGCATCGTCGACCTCCCGGGGACCTACAGCCTCACCGCCAACTCGGTGGAGGAACAGGTTGCGCGTGACTTTATCATCCGGGAGCGTCCGGACGTCGTTGTCGTCGTCGTCGATGCCGCTACCCTGGAACGCAACCTTTACCTGCTCGCGGAACTGCTGCACCTGCCCGCTCCGGTCATCCTGGGGCTCAATATGGTCGATGTGGCCGAGCAGCAGGGGTTGCACATAGAACCCCACGTCCTGGAAGCGGCACTCGGCATCCCCGTGGTCCCCATGGTGGCCAGCCGCAACCAGGGGATCTGCGAACTGGTGCGCACGATCGTGGGGCTCGTTCGGGGCGAGGTCCCTTACACCCCGCACCGGCCGGAGATCCGCGAGGATCACCGGCAGGTGCTGGCATCCCTGCAGGAGATTGTCCACCCCTACGTCCCGGATCCCTATCCGGTGGATTGGATCGCATTGAAGCTCCTCGAGGGGGATAGCGAGATCACCCAGATGCTCCAGACCCGGATGCCCGAAACCGCCTGGAAGCAAGCAGAAGAGCTCCTGCACCGCCACGAGGATGCCGTGCTCGCCGTGGCCGGGGGCCGCTACGACTGGATCGGGCGCATGGTGCGCGCGGCCGTGGTCCGCCCGCGCGCCGGGCACATCACCCTCACGGAGCGCATCGACCGGGTGGCCACCCACCCCTTCTGGGGACTTGTCCTCCTGGGGGCCGTGCTCGCGGTCACCTTCTGGCTGACCTACGCTATCGCCCTCCCGATCCAGCGCTGGCTGGGGAATGTCCTCGTGCAGCGGATCGCCGAACGGGTGGCCACGTGGCTCGCTCCGGCCCCCGGATGGCTCTCCGGCCTGATCGTGGACGGCGCGATCGGCGGGGTTGGTTCGATGCTCACCTTCGTGCCGATCCTCACGCTCTTTTTCGCCACTATGGGCCTCCTAGAGGACGTCGGCTACATGGCGCGCGCCGCCTACGTGATGGACCGCTTCATGCACCTCCTGGGCCTGCACGGGAAGAGCTTCCTTCCCCTCTTCCTGGGCTTTGGTTGCAACGTGCCCTCGGTGATGGGGACGCGCATCATCGAGGAACGGCGCGCCCGTCTGCTCACCATCCTCGTCGCCCCACTGGTGCCCTGCCCCGCCCGCATGGCTGTGGTAGCCCTGCTGGCCCCGGCCTTCTTCGGCGCCCAAGCCGTCTGGGTCTCTGGCGGCCTGGTGTTCCTGTCCCTACTCACCCTCGCGCTTTCCGGCGCCCTTCTCAACCGGATCCTCTTCCGCGGCGAGCACGCGGCCTTTATCATGGAACTGCCACTGTACCACATCCCGAACCCGCGCACGATCGGCCTGCTCGTCTGGCAGCGCCTGGTCGCTTTCATCCGCAAGGCCGGAACGGTCATCCTGGCCGTCTCCGTCGTCGTGTGGGCCGTCTCCCACTTCCCGGGCGGCACGATCGAGGAGAGCCTCCTCGGGCACCTAGGGCAGTGGCTGAGCCCGCTCGGCGCCTGGATGGGGCTCGACTGGCGGATGCTCGTGGCGCTGCTGACCTCCTTCATCGCTAAGGAGAACGCTGTCGCCACCCTGGCAGTGCTCTATGGGGCGGGCCGTGAAAGCCTCCCCGCGCTCCTAAGGGCGTCCGTGAGCCCGGCCAGCGGGCTCGCTTTCCTGGTGGCGACGATGCTCTTTATCCCCTGCGTCGCGACCTTTGCCGTCATGCGACAGGAAACCGGCTCCTGGAAGTGGGTCCTGTTCGGAACCGGTTTCCTCCTGATCCTGTCGTTCGGCGCGGCAGCCCTGGTCTTCCAGGTGGCGCGCCTGCTGGGAGGAGCTTGATGCTGGACCGCCTTTTGAGCCTGCTGCGCGAGGGGAAAACCCGCACCGTGCCGGAGCTCGCCCGGGAGCTCGGGGTGACGCCTCCCTTGGTGGAGATGATGCTGGAGGAACTGGCCGTCCGCGGTTACCTGAGGTCCCTCCCGGGGTCCTGTGGCGGCCGTTGTGAGGGCTGCCCCCTGGCGGGCGCCTGTGCCGCCGGGGGAACGCGCATCTGGAGCATCTCGCTTGCCCCGTCTCCGGAGGAAAAGGCCGGGGCATGAGCCTACCCCCGGCCCTCCGGAAAGTACGCGCCTATTTCGCCCGTTGCAAGGTGACATTCAGTTCGAACGGCGAGGGAACCGCCCGGGCATCCGTCGAGATGCGGACACCGTCCTCGGCGATCGGGCGGTACCCCTTTGCCGCAACGATGATGCTGTAGGTCTCACCGCGCACGAGCGGCTTCGGCAGTTCGTAGGCACCGTTTCGGTCGCTTTCGGCCCAGGTGTATACTTCCTCGTCCGTCCAGCCGAAGGCGTCCACGGTGATCCCCGGCATCAGGACGATGAAAGCTGCGCCCTGGATGCCCCGGCCGGTATCGGCGTCCGTGATCCTGCCGTACACCTCGAGCCCGGCGCCCGGGGCCGGCGTCGGCGTGGGTGCCGCGCCCCGACCGACGATGCAACTGCTTCGCTGCACGAGGGTGCCCCGTACGAGGAGCTCCAGCTGATATTCCCCGTCCGGCAGGCCGTCCTGGCTG
>JBMFPK010000211.1:0-4754 GCA_049969155.1 Chloroflexia bacterium
CCCGCTCCACCGGCCCCTACTCCCTGGTCACCCAGCAGCCGCTAGGCGGCAAGGCACAGTTCGGCGGCCAGCGCTTCGGCGAAATGGAGGTGTGGGCACTGGAAGCTTACGGCGCCGCCTACACCCTCCAGGAGATGCTCACGGTCAAGTCGGACGACATCAACGGCCGGAGCAAGACCTACGAGGCGATCGTCAAGGGCGAGCCGATCGAGGAAGTCGGCATTCCGGAAGCATTCAAGGTGTTGGTGAAAGAGCTGCAAAGCCTGGCCCTCTCCGTGGAGATCTACGGCGAGAACAACACCCCGGTGGATATCGACGACGCCGCCAGGCTCGCCGAGCCGCTGCTCAGCCTGGAGGGGATCAACCTCTCCGGGATCGAGAAGGACTAGGGTTCGCAGAGGTGAGCAAGAAATGACCAAGATCAACGAAATTACGGCCATCCGCATCGGGCTGGCCTCGCCGGAAGAGATCCGCCGCTGGTCGCACGGGGAAGTCACCAAGCCGGAAACGATCAACTACCGTACCCTGCGGCCGGAACGCGACGGCCTTTTCTGCGAGCGCATCTTCGGCCCGCAGAAGGACTGGGAGTGCGCCTGCGGGAAATACAAGCGCGTCCGACACCACGGCATCATCTGCGACAAGTGCGGTGTCGAGGTGACGCGCTCCCGCGTGCGGCGGGAACGGATGGGGCATATTGAACTGGCCGCTCCGGTCAGCCATATCTGGTTCGTCAAGGGAACGCCCAGCCGCCTGGGGTTGCTGCTGGATATCACCCCGCGCAACCTGGAGCGGGTGATCTACTTTGCTGCCTATATCGTGACCGATGTGGACGAGGAACGGCGCGTCCACCTGATCGAACGGATCCAGAAAGAGACCGCCGAGGAAATCTCCCGGCTCGAGTCGGAAACCGGGGCCGAGATCGCGCGGCTGCGCAGCCAGCTGGACGAGGAGGTGGGCGTCCTCGACAAGGCCCTCCAGGCGACCCTCCAGCGGTTCGAGGACGAACTGATCGAGCAAACAGAATCGTTCGTCCGCGCCGCTCAGGAGATCGAGGCGCAACTTCAGGCCCTTGGCGGCCGGCCGACTCCCCATGACGTGGTCTTTGCCCCCACCGGGGCGGTCATCTGCACCGGCGGCGAGGTGCCAACACCCGAGACCTTCGCCCGCCTCACCCAGGCCGTGCAGGCAGCAATCGAAGCGGTGGAGCCGGGGGTACGCCAGAAGCAGGAGGATGCTCGCCTGCAGGCCGAGGCCGAACGGGACCAGCGCACCTACGTCGTCGAGCAGGAGATCGCGCGGCTGGAAGAAGCCCTCCGCACACGGGTCGAGGAGATCCGCGCCCAAGCCGACCAGCGGCTGCGCATGGTCAAGGAACTCCACCGCGGCATGCTGATGTCCGAAGCGCAGTACCGGGAATACCGCGAGTCGTGCGGCACGATCTTCCGCGCCGATATGGGTGCCGGAGCCATCCGGGAGATCCTAGCCCGCCTGGACCTGGACCGTATGGCTGCCGAACTGAAGGAGGAGATGGAGACGAGCGGTTCGGCCCAGCGGCGCAAGAAAGCCGGCAAGCAGCTGCGCGTCGTCGAGGCGTTCCGCAAGTCGGGAAACCGCCCCGAATGGATGATCCTGACCGTCCTGCCCGTCCTGCCTCCAGACCTGCGCCCGATGGTGCAGCTCGACGGCGGCCGCTTCGCCACCTCCGACCTGAACGACCTCTATCGCCGCGTGATCAACCGCAACAACCGCTTGAGGCGGCTCCTGGAACTCCGCGCCCCGGAGATCATCGTGCGCAACGAGAAGCGGATGCTCCAGGAGGCCGTGGACGCGCTCATCGACAACGGCCGGCGCGGCCGGGCGGTCTCCGGCCGGGGCAAGCACCGGCTCAAGTCGCTCTCCGATATGCTCAAAGGGAAGCAGGGCCGCTTCCGCCAGAACCTCCTCGGGAAGCGCGTCGACTACTCGGGCCGCTCCGTGATCGTGGTCGGTCCGGAGCTGAAGCTGCACCAGTGCGGCCTCCCGAAGCGTATGGCGCTCGAGCTGTTCAAGCCGTTCGTCATGCGCGGCCTCGTAGCCCGCGGTTACGCCCACAACATCAAGAGCGCCAAGCGAAGCGTGGAGCGGATGCGTCCCGAGGTGTGGGACGTCCTCGAGGAGGTGGTGCAGAACTATCTCGTGCTGCTGAACCGCGCCCCCTCCCTGCACCGGCTTTCCATCCAGGCCTTCGAGCCGGTGCTGATCGAGGGAAGCGCCATCCAGCTCCATCCCCTCGTCTGCACCGCCTTCGGCGCCGACTTTGACGGGGACCAGATGGCCGTGCACGTGCCCCTCTCCGAACAGGCCCAGGAGGAGGCGCGTACCCGCATGCTCTCCATCTACAACCTCCTCTCCCCGGCCACCGGCGAGCCGATCATCACCCCGACCCAGGAGATGATCCTCGGCTGCTACTATATGACCCTCATCCGTCCAGGCGCGCGTGGCGAGGGGAAGGCCTTCTCTAGCATCGAGGAAGCGCTCATGGCCCACGATGCCGGCCTGATCACCCTCCAGAGCCGCATCCTTATCCTTCTGCCCTCCGAGTACCACGCCGGGGACCGGCCGGTGGAAACCTGCCTGGGACGGGTCATCCTGAATGAGGTGCTCCCAGAGAAGCTCCGCTTCCGCAACGAGGTGATCGACAAGAAGGCCCTCAAGCAGATCATCGCGGACTGCTACCGCCTCTACGGCCCCGAGGAGACCGCGGCTATGGCGGACCGCATCAAGCGCCTTGGCTTCCAGTACGCCACGCGCGCCGGCCTGACCATCGGCGTCGAGGACATCCAGATCCCCAAGCGCAAGACCGAGATCCTGGCCCAGGCCGACACCGAGGTCGAGAACCTGGAACGGCAATTCCGCCGCGGCCTGATCACCGAAGGCGAGCGCTACCGGGGCACGGTGGAGATCTGGACCGAAGCCACGCAAAAGATCACCGCGGAGGTCTCCCAGACGCTGGACCGCTACGGCCCCGTCTATATGATGGCCATCTCCGGCGCCCGCGGAAACATCGAGCAGATCCGCCAGATGGCCGGTATGCGCGGCCTGATGACCGACCCGGCCGGCCGCATCATCGACCTTCCCATCCGCTCCAACTTTCGCGAGGGGCTCTCGGTGTTGGAGTACTTTGTCTCCACGCATGGCGGCCGCAAGGGGCTCGCCGACACCGCCCTGCGCACCGCCGAGGCCGGTTACCTCACCCGCCGCCTGGTCGACGTCGCCCAGGACGTGACGATCACCATCCCCGACTGCGGCACCGGGGCCGGTATCTGGCTGCGCGAATCGGACAACACGGTCGAAGAGATGCGCGCCCGCCTGGTCGGGCGGATGATGGCAGCTCCAGTGGTCGACCCACGCACGGGCGAGATCCTGGTGGACCGCAACCAGGAGTTCGACGAACAGGCCTGGGAACGGGTATCCGCGATCAACCGGGAGGCCTGGCGCAAAGTGGCCGATCTCCTGAAGGAACCGCTGGCCCTCCTCCGGGAGGATCGCCGCAAGGCCATCCTGCGCGGCGAAGAGGAGGTCCCGCCGGAAGTGCGGCGCATCCTTCAGGAAGAAGCTATCACCGACTTTTACGTCCGTTCCCCGCTCAGCTGCCAGGCGCCTTTGGGCCTCTGCTCCATGTGCTACGGGCGGAACCTGGCAACCGGCCGGCTCGTGGAGGTGGGCGAGGCGGTGGGGATCATCGCCGCCCAGTCGATCGGTGAGCCCGGCACCCAGCTGACCCTGCGCACCTTCCACACCGGCGGCGTGAAGACGGAACTGGACATCACCAAGGGTCTCCCGCGCGTCCAGGAGGTCTTCGAGGCCCGTGTGCCCAAAGGCCGGGCCGAGATCAGCGAAATCGAGGGCGTGGTGGAGATCGTGCGCGAGGGCGACCGACGCATCATCCGTGTGGTGCACAGCGAGCCGTACAGCGACATCTACGAGATCCCCGAGAACTTTGTCCTGCGCGTGGAGGAAGGCGACCAGGTCGAGGAAGGCCAGGTACTCGCGGAAAGCAACCTGGAAGGGGACACCCGCCCGCCGGTCGTGGCCGGTGTCTCCGGACAGGTCTTCCTCGAGGACGGCCGCCTGGTGATCCGCGGGGCCGAAGAAGAGGTGCGGGAATACGAAGTGCCGGTGACGGTCCGGCTTCGCGTGCGCGAAGGACAACACATCGAGGCCGGCCATCAGCTCACCGAGGGCTCGATCGACCCGCGGGCCCTCCTGCAGATCGCCGGCCGAGAGGCTGTCCAGGCGTACCTCGTGAACGAGGCCCAGAACGTCTACTGCTCACAGGGTGTGAGCATCAATGACAAGCACATCGAGATCATCGTGCGACAGATGCTCCGCCGCGTGCAGGTCGACGACCCAGGCGACACCGATTTCCTGCCGGGCGACCTGGTGGACCGCTTCGCCTACCAGCAGGAAAACGCCCGCGTCATCGCCGAAGGCGGAGAACCGGCAACGGCCCACCTCGTGCTGCTCGGGATCACCAAGGCCGCCCTGAACACAGACTCGTGGCTGGCCGCTGCGTCCTTCCAGGAGACCAGCCGCGTGCTCACGGAGGCCGCGGTGATGGGCAAGGTGGATTACCTGCGCGGCCTCAAGGAGAACGTCATCATCGGCCGCCTGATCCCGGCGGGGACCGGCATGGAGGTCCGCCGCCGCCGGGCCGAGGAGAAGGCGCGCCTGGCCCGGATCAGCCTGGAGGAGGAAGAGAGCCGCGCCCGCGA
>JBMFPK010000212.1:0-4709 GCA_049969155.1 Chloroflexia bacterium
CTCATGCGCTCCGGGCGTCTCTCACCCGGCGCCCGGTGGAATGAGCACCCGAGAACTCCTCGATTTTCTCCAAGGCCTGCCGGGGCCGATCGTTGGCGCCGACCTGGTCGAACTGAACCCGTTGCGCGATCCCCAGGGACTCACGGCCATGGTGGCTGCCAAATTCGTGAAGGAACTGGCGGGAAAGATGCTCGATCCGGGAGGCTACACGTAGGGAGGGCCGAGGAGATGCCGGTTGCCGAGGCGCACGCGACGCAGTCCGGCTTCTTCGGCGGCACGAAACGCTTCTTCCGCGTGTGCTCTGGAAGTCGTAGGCAAGTCGGAGAAGAAAAAGGCCGGTGCGAAGGCCAGAAGAGCGTAGGGGATCTCCGGATCGAACGAGGCGACAAAGCGCGCCAGCGCCCCTACCTCGACGGAATCGACATACCCGGGGACAAGGAGGGTCGCAGCGACGACCAAGGGAGGCTCCAGCCTTTCCCTGAAGCGCGTTGCGGCCCGGGCAAAGTTCTCCAGCGTACGGCGGTTGGTCACGCCGGTCAACGCCCGATGTACCCGGTCATCCCAGGCCTTCAGGTCGAACTTGACGATTCCGCCGCTCTGCAACGAGAGCTCGAGCGCCCGATCCAGGAGATGGGGTTCCATACTTCCATTGGTCTCCCAGCAGATTCGCACGCCCCGGGCTGCCAGGAGGCGGGCCACGGCAAGGGCATGCGGCATCTGGGGCGTGGGATCGCCTCCGAAGAAGCAAGTACATGCGGTGCGCGGATCGGCACGCGCCGCGAGTTCCTCCGCGCTCAGGAGGTCTTTCGCAGGCTGAAGACGGCGGTAATGCCAGTTTTGGCAACCCAAGCAATCGAACGAACAGGCCCCGTAGAAGACGGCGAGGTTCATCCGCCCCACAGCACGGTGTCCGGGGCATACCCAATCGGCCACGCAGTTCGTCGGCAGGGGGTCGTAATACCAATGCAGCAGGCCCGCCCGGGGTGTGCCCGCCCGGTGAACGAGGCGGCCATCGCGGTTCTCCCGTAGGCCGCAGGCGCTGGTTCCTCCTGGAGGGATGCGACAGCCGTGGACACAGAGCCTACACGCAACTCCTGGGCCGGTGGGCGTTTCCGGCGGCAGGCCGAAGGTCGCACGGCTCTTCCGGTGTGCCGCCTCCGCGAGGAGCATCGCCTCTTCACGCCCCTCCCGTAGACAGCGCACACACACCCCAAGGAAAGCTGCGACCGGCGGATGAGTGGCCCCACAGAGCCTACAGGCCCCGCGCTCGGTTGCAAGACGCACCCGCCTCACTCCTGGCCATCAACGGCTCACCCGCTCCCTCCGGAACTGCCCGAGGGCGATCAGCAGCCCCTTCTGCACCATCGTCATCGCGAAAGTGCTGCGCAGGGGAAGCCCCGTATCCATTTCCTCTGCGGCAGCCATCGAGATCGCCGCCAGTTCGTTGCGCCCGGCAAGTGCCAGCCACTCGGCCATTTCCCGCAGCCGGCGGGCGTAGGTCCGGCAGCGTGCCGGGGGGAATTCGTCCTGGAGCAGGGAGATCACGGCGACCGCCAGCGCGGCCTGCCCCACCGAACCCGATACGTCTGCGTACGCAAGCCGGCGAGCGGCTTCGACGATGGCTGGGCTCTCCGCGAACCACGAGAGGAAATAGGGATGCGCAAGCAACCCCGCAATTTCGGTCTGGGAAGGGGCAGGCCGGCCCGGAGTCACTTTCGGAAACTGTTCTTGGGGAACGGACCAGCCCCAGATACCGTCGCAGTAGAAACGGTACTCCACGGACAGGGGCTTGTCGCGCCGGTAGTTTCGTTCCAGCAAACGCCCCAGCACAGTTTGGAGATAGGCAAACCCGCTTTCCAGGAAGAACGCGCCGTGCCAAGGGGGAGGCGCTGCATGCACCGTTCCCGGGGCCGCAGGTGGGGGAATGTCCCTCTCATTCAGGAACGCTTCGAAGCATGCCTGGATGCCGTCCTCCTCATCGAGGTGCAGGTGAAGCGCGCGGTAGCCACCTGGTTCGGGAAAGAGGACCAGGCAGAGCCGCGCACCGGCCCCGTCCAGAGGGGTCAGCAACACGCGTGTGCCCTCGGGCGGCGGCGGAAGCGGCACCTCCTCCACCCCGCTGAGGCGCAGTTTGCGGTACATCCGCTCCACCAGAGCGCGCCGCTCGGAGGAAACGTTGGGAGCAACCACCAGGAGCGCCTGAAGGGCGAGCGGACTCCGGAGCCGCCCCAGAGCTTCCAGCGCCCGCCCCGCGACCCCTTCGCGGCCGTCGAGCGCAAAAAAGCGCAGCGCTTCGATCGCCCGCTCGCCACCGGTATCCTCGAAGCGTTCTATCGCAGCAAGGATCTCCGCATAGGGCTGTGTGTGCAGGATCGAAAGGTAGTCCAGCCGCAAGGCAGCTCCTTCCTCCGGGCGGGCACGGAGCAATCCGCGGACCGCGATCTCGGCCGGGTTGCCCAGGGCGGCAAACAGATCGTCGTCCAAGGGGTACCCAAGGAACTGGTCCAACAGCACCATCGCCACGATCCGCTGCCGATCCGTGCTCTGCGGAGAAAGCACTGCCCGCCGAAGCGCTTCGATCGCCAGGGAGCGGTCCTCCAGCTGCGCCACGGCCCGGCCCAGCGCCCGAACCATCCAGGGATCCGGCGTTTCCAGTGCGTGCACCACCACCGGGAGCACGTCGCGTCCGTAGGCCGCAAGCTGCTCGAGGTAGCGGCGGCTGTCCTCCTCCGTCCGGGCACGGGCCATCGCTTCCAGAACGGCCTCAATTTCCCGGCGGCGCGCGAGTGTCCCGATGACCTTTCTCCCGTCCATGTCAACCCCTCGACTGGCCCAGCCGGAACTGCTCGATGACACCGGACTCCAGGTCCAGGTAGAGCAGCCGCCCGCGCAGCGGTTGCCCCCACTGGAGGAGCAGTTTCAGCACTTCGCCGACCTGACAGGCCGCGACGAGCATCGGGGTCATCGCCGGGGTACCCAGGAGGGCCTCCGCCCCGCGCTCGAGGGTCGGGTCCCCGCCGTAGAGCGCTGTCAGGGTGCCATCTCCCGGGAAAACCGTGGTCACCTGCCCGAGCGCCCCGGCGATCGCACCGTGCACGAGGGGGATCCCCAGCTGTGCTGCGACATTCTGCAGCACGAGCCGATCCCGGGGCGTATCGAGCGCATCCACCACGACCTGAGCCCCCTCCAGGAGGCCGGGCAGTGTATCCGCCGTTGCCACCACGGGATACGCCTGGACTTCCACCGCCGGGTTCACCTCGCCTACCCGTTGCCGCGCCACTTCTACCTTTGGCCGACCCAGGGCGGCCAGAGAGCTCAACAGCTGGCGGTTCAGGTTGTGCGGGGCGAAGGTATCCCCATCGATCACGATCAGCCGGCCGACCCCGCTCCGCGCCAGCCCCTCGATGACGTACCCCCCCAGCCCGCCGCACCCTACCACCGCCACACACGCCTCCAGCAGCCTGCGTTGTCCCTCCCAGCCGAACAGACCGAGGTTCCGTAGGTACCGCTCGGGCAGCACATGCTCCTCGATCGCTCGCACCTCCGCTTCGCGCAGGGAGAGGCCAAAGCGGCCGGCCAGCTCGGCAAGGGGCGCGGGCGCGATCGTGCGCACGGCCTGCTCGCCGGGGCCCGGCAGCGGGCGCGTGTGTCGATGCAGTTCCTCCGCAAACCGCACAGCACACCTCCTCGTAATCCTGTCCCCGCAGCGTCTCCACACCTACCCGCTACCCGCCGGCAACGGCAGGAAAGAGGTCCACCCGGTCCCCGGCCTCCAGGGGCGTCTCCATCGCCCGTGCCCGACGATTCACAAAGACCGTCTGCACCTCGTCGAGCGGGATCCCCATACCCTGGACGAGTTGCACGACCGTGCTGCCTTCCGGGAGAAGGACACGCTCCCCGGCATCCAGAGGAGCGTCGGGGCGATAACGCCGCAGGCTCGCATAGACACGTACCTCGATTTCGATCATCTCGACCCTCCTGTGCGAAATTATACACCGCCCCCAGGGCCTGGGCAACCGCAGCCTGACATCCTCTCATCACTCGTTCCGGCACGAACAGCGGCCCGAAACGCGGTTGAGATGACGGTAGACGGCTGCCACGGGGGCCATCTTGGGTGCTTCGCGGCCGGTTGGGGACCGGGGCAGCGGCCTATGTGGGATCTACGAGTGGGTGTCCGATCGCAACGCTTTGACATCCGCCGCGCCGGGTGTTAGGATAGGCTCAAACGGCCGTCGGGGAACAGTCGGAGGGCGATCGGGCGATGAAAAGGCGCGCAGCGTTTGTTTCCCTGCTTCTTTTGCTGACGGTGCTCCAGCCATTACCCATCCCTACGCGGAGCGAGCCGGAGGGAAAGCCTGGAACCCGTGCGGGAGCGACGATCCTCAGCGGGAACGATCGTCACCTGGTGATCGAGTGGCGCGCACCTGCCTATCGGCTGAAACAGGTCACGATCGACGGTGCCCCCTACGATGAGGCTTCCATCCCAGAGTGCCCGTCCGCGAACCGCCCCGGGGAACCCGGCCTGCCTGCGTGCTCGGTGCTCCTGGGGATCCCGCCCGGGGTCCAGGTGCACTTGACCGTGCAGGAGGTCGAGACGAAGCATATACCGGGAACCTTTCGCCTTGCCCCCGCGCCCATGCAGGTCCTGGAGCCGCTTCCCGCCGCGGGCGACGACGTGTTTCCCGAGATCTCGCCGCCGTCGTGGGTTG
>JBMFPK010000213.1:0-4667 GCA_049969155.1 Chloroflexia bacterium
TCAACAACTACCCCCCCAACGACCTGCGCCGCGAATACCCCTTTAGCGAGCTTTCCCGCACCTGCCAGGCGCTGGAAACGATGTACGGATTGCGCGGAGCGCGCGGGATGGAACTGCGGGCCGGCCGCATCGCCTTCACCTACGGCCTGAAGGAGTTCGGCCCCCTCCTGGGGATGGCCGACCTGGCCTGGAAGGTCATGCCCCTGGGCATCAAGGTGAAGATCGGCCTGAACGCCATCGCCCAGACCTTCGATCGTTTCAGCGATCAGCCCACGCGCGTCGAGGAGCGGAAGGGACAGTTCCTCTATATCATCGAGAAATGTCCACCCTGCTGGAACCGCCGCAGCGAAAGCCCCTGCTGCCATATCGCCCGGGGCATTCTCGAAGAGGGCCTGCGCTGGGTTTCCGGGGGGAAGAACTTCCGGGTAGAGGAGATCGAGTGCCGTGCCGTCGGCGACCCGACCTGTACCTTCGCCATCGACCGAGAACCGCTGGACTGACGCGCCCCCACCCCCAACCCACGGAGATCGCCGGAGTCACCTCGCGCCTCGGGGCTTCCGGAAGCCTGCGACAGATTCGGGGTGGGCAGGAGCGCAGCGCGGGCAACCGAAGATGCGGCGCATCGTGCTCCGGGTGTGGGACCCACTCGCCCCCTTCAACGAGCCGGCCCGCGACCTCCGCATCCTCAATAAGCCCCTCTGGCTCCTCCAGCGGGACCTGTTGGCCCGCCATTGCGAAGGGGAGATCGAAGTCGATTCCCTGGAGCAGGTTCCGTCCATCTCTGGCGAGCTGCTGGTGCACAAGGACAACCTCTTTTTCAACGCGGCTTTCATCGATACCTTCGTCGCAGAGGCCCGGGCACGGCGCCGGCCCTGTCAGGCAGCCTTTTCCCTGCAGGATGCCGCCATCACATCCCACGCGCTTGCGGTCCAGGAAGGGATCCGGCGAAAGGGGGACTGCTACGTTGCGGACCTCTTCTACTTCCCGGATGGCATCTCGGGAGACCCCGAGCCCCTGGTCATCGATACGTTGCCGCGCGAGCTGGGCTACTACCACGTTCCGACCTATATGGCACCGCGCCTGGGAGACCTGGTCTTCCAGGTGCCTTGGCGGGCCTTCCTCTCCGTGGAAAGCTGGTTGCAGGTGTGGATGGCGAACGTCCCATTCGGCGTCTTCTGCTGGGGGCGCATCCGCGAACAGGAGGTCGAGGAGAGCTGGCGCTGGAAACTCCGCATCTTCTTTCGTTCGCTGCTGGAGCGGAAGCACTTCCTTTCCTGCTCGGCGATGGTCCGCGTGGGCAGGAACTGCTCCATCGACCCCACGGCGGTCATCCAGGGTCCCACGATCATCGGCAACAACGTGAACATCGGGGCGGGCGCCGTGATCACCAACAGCCTCATCGGCAACAACGTCACGATCATGCAGGGATGTCAGGTGATGCTCAGCGTGGTCAGCGATTCCTGCTACCTGCCGTTCCGCGCCGCGCTTTTCATGACCGCGCTGATGGAGAATTCGATGGTGGCGCAGAACGCCTGCTTGCAGCTCTGCCTGGTCGGGCGGAACAGTTTCGTCGGCGCGAATACCGTCTTTACCGATTTCAACCTCTTGGGCAAACCGATCCGCATCTGGCACCGGGGCCGGCTGTGGGAGACCCACATGCCGGTGCTGGGGGGATGCGTGGGACACAACGTCCGCCTGGGTTCCGGGTTCGTGATCTATCCCGCGCGGACGATCGAGTCCGGTTCGGTCCTCGTCTGCCCGGAAGGGCCCAACGTGATCACGCGCAACCTGAGCCGCGAGGAGAGCCGCCGGTACCGCTGGCAGCCGGCCCAGGAGGAATGGGAACCCGGGGGAACGCAGTCCGATTGATGCCCTGAAGCGGCCACCCTGGAGGACGGCGATGGCAAAACAGAAAATCCTGATCGTGGAAGACGCTCCGGATATCGCGGGCCTCCTGCAGGTTTTCTTCTCTTCTCAGGGATATGAAGCACTGGTAGCGGGCCGCGGAGCACAGGCGGTCGAACTGTCCCGGCGAGAAATACCGGACCTCATCCTCCTGGACATCATGCTGCCCGATATGAACGGCTTTACCGTCTGCCAGGAACTGCGGCGCAACCGGCGCACCCGGGAGATCCCGATCATCTTCCTGACCGCCCGGGGGGAGAAGGAGGACATCATCCAGGGCCTCCAGCTGGGCGCGGATGACTACATCGTCAAGCCGTTCGACCTGCAGGTGTTGGAAGCACGGGTCAGCAACCGTCTGCAGCGGGCGAACCTCCTGAGCTCCAAGGACCCGACCACCGGGCTCCCCGGCAGCAGGGCCATCGAGGAGGAGCTGAAGCGCATCCTGAATCGGCACGATTGGGCCCTGGCGTACATCGGCCTGGAGCACTTTGAGCCCTTCAGTCAGGCCTACGGCTTTGTGGCCGGCGACAACGCCCTGCGCTTCGTCGCACGCCTTCTTGTCGAAGTCGTGGACGAGCTGGGCGGTCCCGACGATTTTGTGGGGCACGGGATCGGAAGCGACTTTGTTCTCACCACGACTCCCGAGCGCGTCAGACCCATCTGCGAGCGCCTCATGCGCGATTTCGATGAGCGCATCGGCACCCTTTACGATTATCGCGACCGCAAGCAGGGGTTCCTCCTCCTCAGGGATCCGGCAGGGCAAGAGGTGCGGGTGCCACTGATGTACCTGGCGATCGGGGTGGTGGACGGTACGCGCCGCCGCTTCAGCGATATCCGTGAATTGAGCGAGGCGGCGGCCCGGGTGCGCCAGCAGGCCCGGCTGGAGGAAGGGGCCGGTAGCCGCGTGGCCCTGGGGGAGGATGTGGCTCGGTCGGGCCGGAGGAACGGATGATGCGCGGTTGGAAAGCTTGGGTGACCCCCTCCGAGGAATTCACCGCCAGCGAACGGCTCGCCTGGATCATGCGCTGGTTCCTGGTGGGGTTTGTCCTCCTGGTCAACAATGTCCCCCGGCTTACCCCCTATTCCGGGGCAACCATCTCCCGCGTGCTGTACCTGACGCTGGGGTTGGCTGGGCTCAACCTGGTCGTCACTTTCTTCCTCTGGAGGCCGGGGAAGAAGCGGCCGCCGTTCCCGCGCATCGCAGGCCTGGCCCTGCAGCTGGTGGACCTCGCCTATATCTCCGCTTTGCTGGGCACCTTGCGCCCTGCGGAGCTTCGGCAGACACCCTATGACATCCTTTACTTCCTGGTCATCCCGCTTTCCGCCTTGCGGTTCGGCATGGGGGTCAGCATCGCCTTCTCTGTGCTTGCGGCCCTGCTTTACAGCGGCATCGTCTTCTCGATGCCGGTTCCCGGCGCCTTCGCCACGGTGCACGTGCGCAACGCCATGCTCCTCATCCGTGCTTTCGCCTTCCTGGGGGTTGGCGTGGTGGGCGGGATCCTCGCCCATCTCGAGCAGACCCAGCGAAGGCGGAGCGAAGAGGAGCGGAGGCGCGCCCGCGAGCTCGAGGTCGTCCAGGGCGTTGCCGCAGCCATCAGCACGACCCTGGAGCTGAACCGCCTGATGGAGCAGATCTTTGTCTCCCTGCAGCAGGTCATCCCTTTCAGCGATGGCGAAATCACGCTCTGGGAAGGCGAGGAGGGGGCGCTGATCAGCCGGGGCCTGTTCACGGCCGAGGGGTTCCAGGAGCGCGAGGTGCGTTACGCTCCGGGTGAGGGCTTTTCGGGCTGGCTTGCTGTGCACCGGCGGCCGTTGTGGATTCCCGATGTGCAGGCGGAGCAGGAGATCCACCCAAAGGAAGAGGTCCCCTTCGCTTCCTACCTGGGCGTCCCGCTGCTCATCGGGGATCGGCTGGTCGGTACCCTCGAACTCTCCGCGCGTACGAAGGGGACCCTGCGCCCGGAGGACCGGGACCTGCTAGCCGCTACGGCCCCGCAGATCGCCGCGATGCTCGATCACGCCCGGCTGTACGACCGGGTGCATCAGCGGCTTCAGCGGCGCGTGCAGCAGCTGGCGGCGATCGAGCAGATCGACCGCGAATTGAGCAGCACCTTGGACCTGCGCCGGGTGATCCAGGGGGTACTGGATCACGCCATCGCGTTCACGGAGGCGGATTCGGGGGCTCTGCTCGGCATGACGGATGCGCGCGATGGCCTGCTGATCCTCGCCGCGCGGGGCTACCGCGAGGAAGTGGTTTCCCGCCATAGCCGGGTTCCCTGGCCTCTCGATCGTGGGATCGTCGGCCGGGTCGCGCGCAGCCGGCAGCCAGCCCTGGTCACGGATGTTTCCCAGGATCCGGCCTACGCGGATGTCACCGGCAAGACCGGCTCCGAGCTCGCCGTCCCCATCTGCCGCGAGGACGAGGTTCTCGGAGTGCTGAACCTGGAGAGCTCCCGGCTCGCCGCGTTCGACGAGGAGGACCTGGAATTCGTGCAGCACCTTGCGGAGCACGCGGCGATCGCGATCGAGAATGCGCGCCTGTTTGCCCACGAGGAGCGACGGGCACGGGAGCTGGCCACCCTACACGAGGTAACGCTCGACATCTCCCAGCGTTTGGAGATGACCGACCTCCTGCGTTCCGTGGTGGAACGCGCGGTGCAGCTGATGGATGCCTCCAACGGTGCGCTTTACCTCTTCGACCCGTTGCGCGGCGATCTCGAGCTCGTGGTCCACCACAATCTTCCTCAGGAGTATGTGGGGAG
>JBMFPK010000214.1:0-4630 GCA_049969155.1 Chloroflexia bacterium
TGGACGTGATGGCCCAGGGGGTCCACGTGCTCGTGGAGAAACCGATCGCCTCGACGGTCGACGAGGCCGAGGAGATGATCCGTGCCGCAAAGCAATATGGGGTGAAGCTTGCGGTCGGACATATCGAGCGGTTCAACCCGGCAGTCATCGAGCTGAAAAAGCGCCTCGACCGGGGAGAACTGGGCCGCATCTTCCTGATCCACGCCCGGAGGCTCGGGCCTTTCCCGGAACGCATCCAGGACATGGGCGTGGTCATCGACCTGGCAGCCCACGATCTCGACGTGATGTACTACCTCCTCGGACAGGAAGTCGAGCGCGTCTATGCCGAAACCACGCGCTGGATCCACGCCCGCCACGAGGACATGCTGTGCGGGCTGCTTCGCTTCCGCGATGGCTGCCTGGGCCTGCTGGACATCAACCGCCTCACGCCGACCAAGATCCGGGAGCTGTCGGTAACCGGGGAAAAAGGGATGTTCGTCGTGAACTACCTCACTCAGGACCTGTACTTTTACGAGAACACCTACACCGCCGGGAACTGGGACAACCTGAGCATCCTGAAAGGAGTGGGCGAGGGGAACATGGTGCGGCTGACGGTCGCACGCAAGGAGCCGCTCCGTGCGGAACTCGAGGCGTTCGTCCGAGCGGTGAAGGACGATCTCGCGCCTCCTGTCAGCGGGGAGGACGGCCTGCGGGTGCTGCGCCTGGCCCTGCAGCTTGTACGGTCCGGTTCTGAGCACTTGGTGCTCCGTCAACCCTGAGGCGTCTGCGGGAGAAGCAGGATGTTCGAGACGCTCCACGAAGCGATCCGACGCAAGGAAACTCCCATCGCTGTGATCGGGCTGGGGTACGTGGGCCTCCCGGTCGGGTGTCGTTTCGCCCAAGCCGGCTTTGCGGTGATCGGGATCGAACGCAACACGGAAAAGGTGCGCCAGATTCGGGAGGGCCGGTGTCCGATCGGGGGAAAGGAGCCTGGCCTGGCAGAGCTCTTGGCCGAGGTCGTGCGCGCGGGGAGGCTGCGCGCAGGGAGCGATGCAGCGGACGCGCGGTCGGCCCGCGCGATCCTCATCGCCGTGGAGACCCCGGTGGACCGAGAGACCCACCGGCCCGCTTACACCGCCCTGCGCTCCGCCCTGGAGGCGCTCGGGCCGCACCTCTCGCCCGGAACCTTGGTGGTCGTGGAATCGACCCTCGCCCCAGGCACGATGGCGGGGCTGGTCCAGCCCGTGCTCGAGCAGGCATCCGGACTGCAGGCCGGCAAAGACCTGTTCCTGGCCCACTGTCCGGAGCGGGTCACGCCCGGACGCCTCCTGCACAACCTGGAGCATATGCCGCGCGTCGTGGGGGGGATGACGCCCGAAGCCACGGCGCTGGCGATGGAACTCTACCGGCATATCGTGCGGGGAGAGCTCGACGGCACGGATGCCCTGACAGCCGAGATCGTCAAGACGACGGAAAATGCCTACCGTGATGTCCAGATCGCCTTTGCCAACGAGATCGCGCTGCTTTGCGAGGGCCTCGGGGCCGACGTGTGGAGGGTGCGCGAACTGGTCAACAAGTGCCCCTACCGCGATATGCACCTGCCGGGCGCCGGGGTGGGCGGGCACTGCCTGCCGAAGGACCCCTGGCTGTTGCTCGCCAACGCCGCGGCGGATTTCCGCGCACGGGTGATCCCAGCGGCCCGGGCGGTCAACGAGGGCATGCCGTTGCACGTGGCCGACCTGGTCGTCGAGGGCCTTCGCGTCGCTGGGAAGGATGTGCGCGGGGCCCGCATCGCCGTTCTGGGCTATGCCTTCCTCGAGAACTCGGACGACACGCGGAACTCCCCCAGCGCCGTGTTGGTGCAGCGCCTCCAGGAGCTGGGGGCCCAGGTAGCCGTGCACGACCCGTACGTCCCCGGATATCAGGGCGAGGTGGCAGAATGCATCCGCGGGCGCGACGCGGTGGTGGTGATGGTGCGCCACGAGGAGTATCTGCACCTGAAACCCGAGGAAGTGGCCGGCCTGCTGAATCCGCCGCCGGTGGTCGTGGACGGCCGGAACGTCTTCTCGCCCGAGGCAACGGCGTGGATCTACCGCGGGGTAGGGAAACCAAGATCGGCTCGGTAGCCGTAAGTGCGGACGGTTGCGGCAACTTCTGCCGTCCAGGAAACGACCATGGGCCAACCGGTGTCCGATTTCTCCTCGCCCCTCGCGCAATTCCTGCCCGAGACGCTACCTCTGGAAGGGACCAAGGGGATAGCCACCTCGCTCCATCAGGCGCGCCAGGCCCTGAAGGCGGCTCGTGCCCGGGGCGAACCAGCTGCCACCGCCGAAGCGCTGGTGTGCCTGGCGAGGGTGCGTTTTCGCCTGGGCCAGTACCGCGCGGCCACCCTCCTGGTCTGCCAGGCGCTGCCAAATCCTCAGTGTGCGTCGACGCCTGGCAGACCTTGGGGAATTGCGCCGCCGAGACCGGAGCGCTGCGCGAGGTAGAATCGGGTTACCGGCGCGCAGCCGACCTGGCGCGTGAGATCGGATACTCCTGGGGTCAGGTTGCGGCCCTTCACGGCCTGGCGGCCGGGATCTACCTCCCCCGCGGCCAGTTCGATCTGGCTCCGGCGGCCGACGAGCAGGCCCGGGATATCGCCTCCCGCGAAGATCAGCCGGAGTGGCTCCTCTATCCCCTGATGACGATCGCCATGATCGGGCAGTTGACCGGGCGGGGGCGCGGGCCCACGCGGTGCTCGTGGAACTCGACCGGCTGATCCCTTCAGGTACCGTCATCCAGGGTTACCACCTGTGCGTGAGCGCCGCACTGGCGCTCGACGAGGGGCGGCTGGAACTCGGACGTACCCTATATACTCAGGCGCGGGCCATCGCCGAGGCATCTGACGAGCCTTGGCTGAACCTCAACGTGCGGTTGGGAATGGGCCGCTACCACCGCCTGGCCGGCAACGGTGCCGCCGCGCGCAGTTGGGCAGACGACGCGCTCGTGTTCGCCGTGCGGGTCGGGTACCGCCACGAACAGGGCAAGGCCATGACCGAGCGCTGGCATGCTGCGTGGATGTGCGGCGATCGGACCAGCGCCGCACGCGATCTGAGGGCAGCGGCTGAGGTCTTTCAGGAACTGGGAACGGCTTTCGATCTGGCCCGGGCCCATCTCCTCCTGGCCGCCCTGTTGCACGAGCAGGACCGGCCAGAGGCAGCCAGCGCCTGGCTCGAAGCCGGCCGGTCCATCCTCGCCGGTGGATACGCCTTTCTCCTGGACCAGGAGCACCCCCTGGCCTACCCACTGATCGCCAAGTATCTGGGCCACTCCGACCTTTCCCTGGCAGCCATCGGCCAGCAACTGGCGGATCATCTGCGGCGGGTGCCGGCACCTCCCTTACGCATCCTCACCCTGGGACGGTTCGAGGTGTGGCAGGGTCATCGGCACATCGAAAAGCGCGCCCTGCATACCCGCCAAGGTGAGGAGCTGCTGGTCCTCCTGTTGTTCGCTCCGGGGCACTCCCTCTTTTTCGACCAGGTCGCCGAGGCGCTGTGGCGGGAGAAAGGCGCACGGGCCGCGCGGGCCGCCTTTCACCACGCCACTTCCGCACTGCGCCTGGTCCTCGAGCCTGACCTCCCGGAGAAATTTCCCTCCCGATACCTGGATGTGGAGGAGGGTCGTGTCACGCTGCGCCTGCCGGCCGGTTCCGAGGTGGACGCAGTAGAATTGGAAAGGCAATGCCATCGGGACGAATGGGAGGCCGCCCTGGCCACTTATGCCGGGGAATTCATGCCCGATTTTCTGTATGCCGATTGGACGTTCGAGACACGGAAGCGCCTGTCGTTGCTCTACCAACGGGCCTTTGCTGGCTGCGGCCGACGCGCGCCTGGCAGCGGGCCGCTTCGCGGAAGCTCGAGGCCTGCCGGCACCTCCTCTCCCTGGAGCCTTGGCACGAGGAAGCGGTGCTGCTGAGGATGCAGGCCTGCGTGACGCTGAACGATCTGGGGGGGGCCGACGACTCTACCGAACCCTGGAAAGAGCCCTGCGCGAGGACCTAGGCACCAATCCCCGGGAAGAACTCCGTTCTCTGTATCGCTCGCCGAACCCCTCGGTCCCTCCCGAGCCCTGACGTCACTGCTGGCAGTGCTCCGGCAGTCTCTCCTGCTACGATGTCTGCGAAAAAGAGCGTGGCTTATCGGGCGGCAGCTATCCGGTGAAGCCTTCCCGTCGTACGTTGCCTTTTGGGGGAGGAACGATGCGTGCCGTTCGGACCTTCATCCTCCGCATCCTGGTTAACTCGGCCGAGCCGCGGGTCCTGCGCGGCGATGTGCGGCCCATGCCGGAAGGGGAATCCCGCCCCTTCACGAACGAGGAAGCGCTTCTGGCCCTTCCTCATCTGCTGCTTTCCCAGGACGAACCTACTTCGTCCGCGCGCGGAACGCGCCCCTGCAACGACCGAAAGCGAAAGCCATGAGCCTGCGGTTCCCGCCTATGCCAGCCCGCGCTCCCGCAGGCGACGCACCGCTTCCTCGGGCAGGACGCTGAGCCGCTTCCCCAGCGCGTAGCACCACAAGATCAGCCAGGCCGATCGGTCCAGGATCTCGACCGCGTTCGCCGCCTGGCGCAGGTTCTGGCCCACCGCGACCACCCCATGGTTGTTCAGAAT
>JBMFPK010000215.1:0-4591 GCA_049969155.1 Chloroflexia bacterium
AGCCGTTCCGGCCACGGCGGACGTTCCATGCGGGAAAGCCAATTTTCCATTACCCCGATTCCGCGATCTTTCCCTTGGGCAGGGTAAAGTAGAAGGTGCTGCCCTGGCCTGGACTACTCCTCACGCCGATCCACCCGCCGTGCGCCTCCACGATGCGCTTGGAAATGGCCAGTCCAAGCCCTGCGCCTCCGAACACCCGCGTGCTCGAGCTGTCCACCTGGTAGAAAGGCTCGAAGATCCGCTCGTGATGCTCGGGGGCAATCCCGATCCCGGTGTCCGAGACCTCTCCGTAGACGGCCTGGCCCGTATCCTCGATCCGTACACGCACCTTTCCTCCCCCCGGGCTGAACTTGATCGCATTGTCCAGC
Source organism: Chloroflexia bacterium (assembly GCA_049969155.1). Lineage (GTDB taxonomy): Bacteria > Chloroflexota > Chloroflexia > DTKN01 > DTKN01 > DAOTVY01. The sequence continues at coordinate 369 of JBMFPK010000215.1, forward strand.
AGGTGCAGGAAAAGGAGCTCGAGCGCTTCGGTGTCGCCGACGATCCTCACATCCTCCGGTATCTCGGCGAGGATCTCCACCCCGGCGTCCGAAGCGTGCGGTTCCACCAGCCGGATCGCCAGTAGGGCGACCTCGCGCAACGAGACCGGCGTGCGCGAGGGGACGATCTGGCTGCTCTCCTGAAGGAACAGGATGTCGTTCACCCGCCGGATCACCTGCTCCGTGCTTTCCAGGATCGTGCGAAGGGCATCCCGCTGCTCCGGGGTCAACGGGCCGGCCGTGCCGTCGATGAGCAGATGTGCATATCCCTTGATCGCCGTCAGCGGGGTGCGCAGTTCGTGGGAAACGGTGGAGACGAACTCCGACTTGAGCCGATCCAGCACCTGCAGTTGCTCGTGGGCCCGCTGCAGCTCGGCCACCTTCTGCTCGAGGCGCGACACCAGCCGGTGGCTGTACTCCCGCAGATACCTCACCTCTTCCTCGGGCGGCACGCGCTCCCGCATTCCAGCCAGATAGGCGGCGATCTGAGCCGGAAGGGTATCCACGTCCACCGGCTTCTGCAGGTAGCCGTCGCACCCGGCGACGAGCGTCCTCTCTCGGTCCCCTTTCATCACCGCGCTCGCCGTGAGGGCCACGATGGGCACCCGTTCCAGAGACGGGATGCTGCGCAGGCGGGTCGTCACCTCGAAGCCGTCCAAGCCGGGGATATTGATGTCCACAAGGATCAGGTCGGGCGCTTCCTTCTCCGCCAGGCGAACGGCGCTCAGCCCATCCTCTGCCTCCACCACCTCGTACCCCTGCGCCTCGAGGATGCGACGCACAAGCATTCGGCTCTCGGCATTGTCTTCCACATAGAGGATTTTCATCGCACCCCCTGACGGCCGGACAAAGGCCTGCACCGCAAGGCCCGGCGGCAGGGCCGTCCCCCGGCTGCCCGATGGTCAGATCTCAGGAGAATCTCCCGTCCGCGGCTCCGGTCCCGCAGCTGACGGATGCGTCCGCAGGGGAATGGTGAAATAGAACGTGCTGCCGTGGCCCAGGCGACTTTTCGCCCAGATCGTGCCCCCGTGCAGCTCGACCAATGCCTTGGCGATCGTCAACCCGAGCCCGCTGCCGCCGATGGAGCGTGAGGCCGCATGGTCCACCCGGTAGAAGCGCTCGAAAATGTGTGGAAGCGCCTCCTCCGGAATGCCGATCCCCTGGTCCTGGACGCTCACCAGCACGAACGGCACGGGTGTGGAAACCCCGAGTTCCTCCGCACGCGCCCCTTCCGTCACCGCCTCGGCCCTCAGGACGATCTCTCCCCCTGCCGGGGAGTACTTGATCGCGTTCTCGATCAGGTTCTTCAGGATCGAACGGACCTTGTCGCGGTCCAGGTAGATGGGAGGCAGATCGGCGGGGATATCCACAAGCAGGGTGTGTTTTTCGCCCATCTGGGCGTCCAGCTGGGACGCCATGCCAGCCACCAGCTCTATGAGGCTGACCATGCTACAATTCAGGCGCATCCGCCCCTGACCCAGGCGGGAGAGGCTCAGCAGGTCTTCCACCAGGCGCGACAGGTGATCGGCCTGCCGGAAGATGACCTCCAGGAACGCCCGCTGCTCCTCACGATCAAAGTCCCGCGAGAGGAGCAGCTCGGCGTATCCCAGGATCGAGGTCAGGGGTGAGCGCAGTTCGTGGGAGACAAGCGAGATGAACCCCAGCTTGGCCCGCTCGCTGTCTTCGGCCTGTCGCGCGTCGCGCACGAGGATCACCCGTCCCATCGGCCGCTCGTCTTCCCCGCAGAGCGGAGCGCCGACCAGCCAGACGCGACGCGTGACATCCCGATAGTACAACCACCCTTCGGTCGTGCCCCGCTCGAGGGTCCGAACGCGCTCCAGGAAGCGGGCCAAGCTGTCCGGCTCCTGCAACTGCGCTTCCAGGCGCGACATCAAGTATCCGGGGAGCGATACCCCCTCCGGGATCGGAAGGTCCAGGCCCAGTAGCTCCACGCTGGCCCGATTCGCCAGCACAACATCCAGCGTCGGGTCGGTGACGATGATCCCTTCCGGGAGATTGGCCACCAGGCCGGCCAACCACTCGCGCTTCTCGCGGATCTCGTTGTACAACCGCGTGGCCCCGATCGCGGCTGCCGCCAGATCGGCGAGCATCTCCACAAGATGCAGGTCCTCCTCGTCGTAGGCGTTGAGGCTGGAGCTCTCCAGGTTCAACACCCCCACGACGTCGCCACGCCACCGGATCGGCACCGTGAGCTGGGAGCGCGTCTCCGGCCGAACGGCGAGGTAATCTTCGACCTCCCGAACGTCGGGGATCAGGGCTGCCCTGCCGGTGCGCGCGACCCACCCGACAATCCCCACCTCCCAGCTGATCGCCGGAGAGGCCATTAGCGCATCGTCCGCGCTGACGTCCGCTGCATAGCCGGAGAGCGCCTGAATCGTGCACTGTCCCTTTTCCTGGTCCACGGTCACGACCAGGCCGGCATCGCTGTCCGTCAGCTCGATGGCTTTCAGCAGAAGGAGGCTGTAGATCCGCCCCTCTTCGAGCGCGGCCGTCACCTCCCGGCCGAAGGTGAGGAGGAGGTTCAGTTCCTCCAACCGGCGCCCCATCGTGTCCAGCGGCCCCACGTCCGGTACGACCTGCTGGATGCCCACACTGAGAAGCGGGGCAATCGCGGTCAGGATCTCGAGGTCCGACTGGTCGAAGGCGTTCGGCATCGTGCTGACCAGCGCCAACGTCCCCACCAGGTGGTCCCCCTGCAGGAGCGGGACGCCGATGTAGGAGCGATAGGCCGGCCCTTGATCCCCGTTCGGCCTTACCCCCAGGTCGGAAATCAAGAGCGGCGTGCGTTGAAAGCTGACCCAGTTGCTGTAGCTGTCCACCGTCCCGCCGTGGCCCACGAACAGGCGGCTGTTGGCGCAGCGCACCAGGGGGGTCTCCTGCCGCGCACCCCAGAGCAGGAGCTGTCCATCCTCGTGGGGGATCAGCTGCTGGAGCCCGGAAAAGAGCGCCTGGACCAGCTGGTCCAGGTCCCGCGCCCCGATGAGTGTACGTCCGAGGGAAGCCAGGACCTCCGCAGCGCCCTGCTTCCGCGTCGCTTCCGGCCACCGCGTCGTACACAGCCGAAGCCAGCGACGCCGCGCCTGGTGGCACAGGGAGTGGAGCGCCGCCACTGTGCGTTCCGGACGCTCGAGGCCGTCGTGCCCGGTCTCTAACGCTTCCTCCAGCGTCCGCTCCGCGGCGTCCAGCAGGGAGATCGTCTGCAACAGTCGGGCCTCCGGCTGGAGATCCGTCACACGCTCCTGTTCCTGAGAAAGAAAGCGGGCCACGGGAGCCAGGTCCTCAGCGGCTAGCGCTTGGAGCAACGCGTTCAGGCACTCCGCGATCCGCTTCCCCAGGGTAGGCGAAAGCGTCCGCGCCTCCCCTTCCAGGCGCAACCAGTAGAAAACCCGCAGGGCCAGCCGGTCCAGCGCCGCCCGCAAGGCCTGCACCAGCTCGCTCGTGCTTTCCCCGGCCCGCGTCGCCATTGCCCTATCCCGCAGATTGCCCATTTTCTGTCGTCATTATAGCACCGTTGGCCCTCGGGGGCAAGGTGGTTGCGCAAGGCCCCGTTCCGGCCTATAATGGCAGATACACCGGCGATAAATCGGGGGCGAGGTAAGAACTTGGACGTCTCTGTAGTCGTGCCCACCTTCAACGAGGCGGAGGCTCTCCCCGAGCTGGTGCGGCGACTCTTTGCCGCGCTGGGAGCATCTGGCCGCGAAGCCGAGATGGTGATCGTCGACGACAGCTCTCCCGACGGCACAGGGCAAATCGCGGAAACGCTTGCCCGGCAGTATCCGGTCCGCGTCCTGCACCGGCCGCCCCGTTCCGGCTTGGCCTCCGCGGTCCTCGAGGGCCTGACGCACGCCGCCGGACGTATCCTTGTCGTCATGGACGCCGATCTCAGCCATCCTCCGGAAGTCGTCCCGCGCTTGGTGGAAGCGATCGAGAGCGGCGCCGAGCTCGCAATCGCCAGTCGCTACATACCCGGCGGAGGGGTGGGAACATGGCCGTGGCACCGGCGGCTGGTCTCCCGGGTCGCCAATCTCCTGGCCCGCCCGTTCGTGCCGATCCGGGATGCGACCTCGGGTTTCTTCGCCCTGCGGCGTGAGGTGATCGAAGGTGTCGCCTTGGACCCGATCGGCTTCAAGATCGGGCTGGAGATCATGGCCAAGGGCCGTTAC
>JBMFPK010000216.1:0-4519 GCA_049969155.1 Chloroflexia bacterium
GCCCGGGAGTGCCCGAAGCGGATCAGGACGCCCTGGTGAAAACGACGGTAGGCGATCGACCAGGACCAGGGCAACATCAGCACGAGGCCGATACGCGCCGGTGCGAGCACTTCCGCCGGGGCGTGGATGACCTTTCCCACAAGGATCGGGAAGAGCGGAGTCAGCGCCACAACCCCATGAAGGAGCGTCAGGATCGCTCCCCCGACCATCATGTACCGACGCACGCGCACGAACGAACCTCGGTCGCGGCACAGGGCGGTAGACGCCGCCAAGAGCATGATGATGGGCGCCTCGATGATAAGCGCCAGCGGATAGATAACCCCACCCCAGGCGGCAAGGTTCACCTCGGGATCCGGCAGCCTCGCGACGACGGCGTTCACGAGCGGCTGTTCGCATGCCATCAGCAGCCAGCTCGCCGCAAGGGGCCACCAAGTGCGGAGGATGACTCGCTGGGAAATGGGTGTATCCTGCTCAGGCAAACGAAGGCTCCTTCACAGGCTCGCTTCCAGAATCGCACGCAATTGGGCAGGTGTAAGGACGACGGGATTGGCGCGCATGCTGCTTGCGGCTTGAGCACGTTCGACCAGCGCATCCAGGTCGCCGGGACCTACGCCATACTCCTGCAGCTGCGGGATGCGCACGGTCTCCACAAGCGCCTCGACCCAGGCAACCCCATCCTCGGGAGCTGCCTCGGCCTCTCCTGTGAGCAAGCGGGCGATCTCGCGGTACCGTTCGAGCGTCGGGTGTGCCTCCGTCTCGCTTTCCAGCAGGAGGATGTTCGTGCGCATCACTGCCGGGAGGAGCCGTGCGCACAGGGCACCGTGGGGTGCCCGGAACATCCCTCCGAGCGCTGCCGCAAGCCCGTGCACCGCCCCAAGTCCTGCATTCGCAAGGGCAAGCCCGCTCAGGAGGCTCGCCAAGGCCATGTCTTCCCGCGCCTCGACGTCCTGACCGTTCACCCACGCGCGATACAGCGAACGGGAAACGAATGGCAGACCCTCGCGGCACAGGGCGTCCGTGAGCGGGTTTGCACGCGTCGAGACGAATGGCTCGATCAGCTGCGTGAGCGCGTCGAGGCCGCAGGCTGCGGTCACTTCCGGCGGACAGCTCAGCGTCAGCTCTGGATCCACAAGCGCCAGCCGGGGCAACAGGTAGGGGCTGCGCATGCTGACCTTCACCGCGCGATCTGGGACGGAGATCACCGCGTTGCGGGTCACTTCGGAACCGGTTCCCGCAGTCGTGGGTATCGCCACCAGAGGTGCTGCAGGCCGGGTAAGAGGAAACGCGGGACCGACCACCTCCAGGTAGCGCTCGGGAGGACCATCGTTCGTCAGCAAGCCCGCGACCGCCTTGGCCGTGTCCAGCGCACTTCCTCCACCGAAGCCGAGGACCACTGCGCACCCTTCTTGTCGGGCGAATTCCCAGGTCGCCCGAACCGACTCCAGGGTTGGTTCGCCGGCTGTAGGCAGCACCACGCAGCGGATCCCCTGTTCCTCGAGGCGCTGGAGCAGGCGTGCAGCACGCGCAGGCTCCCGTCCGGTCACCACGAGTGCAGGGCTGCCCATCTCCGCTATAAATGGACCCAGCTGCTCCAAGGTCCCGCGGCCGAACAGGATCCGGCCTGCGGTGGCAAACTCGAACCGAGGGAGCGATTCCACGGGTTGTACCCTAGATGTCCGGATACTCCCAGCCGCGGTCGTCGGGAAACAGGTTCTTGTATCGAACGCTGTAGCGCGGCTCGGCCATCATCGGTTCCACGACGCTCCGCCACCGCTGGTAATGGGCCGTTTCTTTATGTCTTGCCGGGTCCTCCGGAGTTCGGTAGACCTCCACGAGCAGAAAGCGGGTGGAGTCGTCCTCCTGCTGAAGCACGTCGAACCGGGCGATGCCCGGTTCCAGGATGCTCTGGCGTGCGTTTTCCAGGGTCGCTGTCCGGAACGCTTCGATGGAATCCGGGCGTACATGGGCATACACGTGTACGACGATCATCTGCCTCCTCCCTGGGCGCGTTCCACTCGCACTCGGCAACCGTCCGGCACGCCACGCAGGACGCTCGCATCCCCTAGGATGCGGCCGACCACGTTCACGGGGCTGTACGCGCGTGGGCGATCGTCCCGACTGACCGGGGTTGGGCCGAAGAAGAGACACAAGGCGCGCCCGGCCGGCCAGTACGCGACCTCCCCGATTTCCATCTCGACCCGCGCTGTGGGTTCGTTCTCGGCCACGACGGGGATCTCGAAATAGATCTCGTCTCCCCAGCGGTTGCCCTCTCCCTCGAAGGGCAATGCGACCAGGATCTGCTGAGCTGTCGGGCTTTCGTTCAGCTCGGCCTCCAGAGCCACGTCGCCGGCAAAGATGAGGATTCGGGCCATTGGGATACTCCTCGGTCCGGTAGGGGTTTCTACCAGTGATCGTAGCGCACGAGATCCTCCAGGGGTTTGCGTCGCTTCGGCTTTGGCTGATCCGCCGGGTAACCCAGGGGAGTAAAAGCGATCGGTTCCACCCCCTCGGGAAGCCCGAGGACCTCGCGTGCCGCCTGGGGGTTGAATGCGGCGATCCAGCAGGTGCCCAACCCGAGTTCTGTGGCCGCTAGGATCAGATGGTCCATCGCGATCGCCACGTCGACCATCGTGTAGTTGACCCCGTCCTGGCGGATCCATCCCTCTTCCGGCAAGCCGCAGGCGCAGATCACGATCGGGGCTTCCACAAACCACTTGCTGTTGTAGATGCGCCGCAGTTCGCGCTCCCGGCCGGCCGTGCGGATGACGATCAGCTGGAAAGGCTGGCGGTTGGCGGCCGTGGGGGCAAGCCGTGCTGCCTCGAGCACACGGGCAAGCTTCTCTTCCTCCACCGGATCGGGTCGGTATGCCCGGACGCTGTAGCGTTTGAGGATGAGATCGGCGAACTCCATCTCGTGCCTCCTTCGCGGTTTCATGCGGCGAGAGGATTATAGCACAAAGTGCGCAGCCGTGCAGGGCGCAGAGCGCGGCGATTTTCTTTGACAAGCACGACGCAGTGTAGTATAATGCCATTGGGAGCCCGCTTCAGGCAAAAGGAGGAGTGCGATGGAGGGCCGTCAGCGCCACTGTCCGCACCTGGGGCTCAAGCACACTCGCGCGATCCGTTTCTCTAGTCCCACACCGGAACACCGCTGCTACATCTTCGGGGAGCCGCTGCCCATCCACGTGGACCAGGCGACCTACTGTCTGGGCCCGCGGTATCCGGAGTGTCCGCGTTTTGCCGGGCAGGAACCGCCTCCGGCACCTCGTGCGACCGGCCCTCGGGGTGCAGCGGCAGGCACCCGGGCACTGCGGAGCGCTGGGGAGCCGTCGGGCCTGGCGCGTTTCTGGCAACAACTGGGCAGGAGGGAGCGGGTTCTCTACCTTGCTCTGCTGGGAGTCCTCCTTCTGATCGTGGCCAGCTACGGTATCATCGTCGGCATGGTACTGCCGGCGCGCGAGCGGGCGGTCCCTCCGACGGCGTGGCCCACACTGCCCACCGTACCCGCGGTTCCGCCTACGGCTACTCCCCTTGCTACGAAGACGCCGATGGTCTCCGTTACCCCCACGGTGCTCCCCACGGTTGCCCCGAGCGCGACGCCTGTGCGGACCGTTCCCACAGCAACGCCGACGGCGACGCCCCAGCCCCCGACACCCACGCCGGTGGCCATGGTGCCGACGGCCACGCCGATACCGGAGACCATGTGGTCGACGCTCTACTTCCTCGGGCCGCAGAAGAAGTACTTCGTCCCCGTGCACCGCCTGACCTCCTACACCACGGGTGTGGCGCGCCGTGCGATCGAGCTGATGATCGCCGGCCCACGGGCCGGCAGCAACCTGCTCCGATCCATCCCGGAGGGCATGGGGTTGGTGAACATCTGGAGGGACGGGGACACGCTTTACGTGGACCTGGACCACCGGTTCGAGGACCTTGGCGCAGGCGAGATGGAGGCGCTGGCTGTGGTCCTGGCGATGACCGAGTTCCCGGGGGTCGCGAAAGCGCAGTTCCTGGTCCAGGGGACGCCGGTAGGACTGCCAGGCAGTGGCAACACAGAGCCGGTTTGGCGGCCCCGTTATGTCAACTTTGAGAACCCCTACAACCTAGCACCCGAGGAATCGGTTGCGTTGACCCTCTACTTCGCCACACCGGATGGGCAGTACCTCTTCCCGATCGTGAGGCGTGTGCCGGCGACCGTGCGCACGGCGCGCACGACGGTGGAGGAGATGATCAAGGGACCTAGCGCCGCGTACCAGGGGGTGGCGATATCCCCGTTACCCTCGGGTACGGCGATCCGCGACATCTACCGGGATGGAAGCGCGATCGTGATGGACCTGAGCAGTGCTTTTCTGGAGGCGGCGAACCGGGACCTGGCTGTTCGCGCTCTGGTCCTTGCGATGGTTGGCCTGACGCCGGACAGTCCCCAGGGGATCGACTCGGTACGCATTTTCGTCGAGGGGAGGGATCTGGGGGAGTACTGGGGTCCTGCGTATGGGGGCACGTTGTACGAACCGATTCTGAA
>JBMFPK010000217.1:0-4497 GCA_049969155.1 Chloroflexia bacterium
GGTAGAGCCTCCGCCAGAAGAAGCGGTTCAGCAGCACGACGGCCAGGATCATGGTCAGGGTAGCAGCCAGGAGCAACGGATAGTCCCCGTCCGCGGTAGCGCGGGCGATCACAGCCCCCAGCCCCATGACAGCGTGGGTATGTCCTCCGAACTCGACGTACTCGGCGACGATGCTGGCGTTCCAGGCGCCGCCGCTTGCTGTGATCAGTCCGGTAACCAGGTAGGGAAAAACGCCGGGCAGGAGAAGCGTGCGCCAGCGGCGCCAGCCACGGAGCCCCAGCAGGCGGGTCGTGAACTCCAGATCCTGGGGAATGGCAGAAGCTCCGGCGATGGTGTTGAACAGAACATACCACTGGGTACCGGTCATCATCAGGAGCAGCGCCCCCAGCTGGAGCCCCCCGGGGAGACGGAGGAGGAACAACAAAAACACCGGGAAAAGCGCTGTCGCCGGGATCGCAGCCAGGATCTGCACAAGGGGTTGCAGCACCGCCGCCACCCGCGGGCGCGTGCCGATCAGGATGCCCACGGGCACGGTCCAGAGCGCGGCCAATCCCACGGCCACGGTCACACGGAGCAGGGTCGCGAGGAACCCCAGACCGATCCGCTCCCAGGAAGTCGGAGGCAGCCGCAACAGCCAGAGGGCCGCACGCGCCAGTCCGTAGAACAGACCGCCCGCAAGGAGGGCCGCGGACAGGACCCCGACCCAGCGTCCGAGATGCGAGGGCGACCCAGGCACTTGGTCGACTGCCGGCCGGCCGCCCAGGCGCATGTCCAGCCACTCGCCCAAGGTGCGGAGCACGCGGCTCACGAAACGGTCGAGCAGCCGCGAGCGCTGCAGGAGGTCGTAGAACCAGGAGGTAGCCGGTTCCTGGGATTCGACCATCTCCAGCTGGAATCGCTCCCCCCAGGCCAGAAGGGGGCGCCACACCAACTGGTCCAGGAGCACGATGATCGCGACCAGCGTCCCAAGCCCCAGGAAGAGCGCCCGGGTATCCCCGGCCTGGGCGGCTATCTGGAGATAGGCGCCCAGGCCCGGTAACCGAAAGTCCCGCCCACCGACCACGAACACTTCCGCTGCCATCAGGAAGAACCAGCCGCCTGCCCACGACATCACGCTGTTCCAGATCAGGCCTTGGGCGGCAAAGGGGAGTTCCAGCGCCCGGAAGCGCAACCAAGAAGAGAAGCGGAAGGTTTTGCTGACTTCGTCCAGATCGGTCGGGATCGTCTCCAGAGCCTGGTAGAAAGAGAACGTCAGGTTCCAGGCCTGGCTCGTGAAGATCAGCACGATGGCCGAAAGCTCGGCGGCCAACCCGCGTGGGAGGATGGCGCTCAGGCTCAGGAGCACCACGGGCAGGAAGGAAAGGATGGGCACCGACTGAAGCACGTCTAGCAGCGGAATGAGCACCTGCCGTGCGACGCGGCGATAGGCGGCCAGACGAGCGTAGACGACGCTGAAGGTGAGGGAAAGGAGGTAGGCGGCGAGCATCCGGCCGGTGGAGAAAAGCGCGTAGCCGGGGAGGGCCCGCGGGTCGAGCCGGATGGTCGGTCCCGGTATCACAAGGGGGGCTCCGGTGGCGATGCGCACCCCGAGGTAGAGCAAAACGCCCACCACGAGGAGCACGGCCGCATCGCCGACGTCGAACAGCGGGCCCGGCGGCAGGAAGGGAGCAAAACGCCGGCGTACACGCGCCATCCGATTCCTCCTCCGAGTGCAGGTGGCACCATGCCGGCGCAGGAGGCGACTGCGCCCGACACCCTTTCGCAGATGGTTATCAAACGAAGGTCGAACCTTTACACTTCACTTGGGGGAACGGGAAAGACGGGGGATATGCGGGGGGGGTCGAACTATGGCTCAGTCTACAGACCCGGGTGAAAGCCCGCAGGATGCCCACGCTTTCCTCGTTCTCCCGCTACGTTGACAACCCTCGTCCATCGATCGATGCCTCCGTGCTGCAGGCAACCCTGCAGCAAGCAGAGATACTATAAGCCAGCAAAGCCGATCTGTCAAACAGACCCGGAAGGCACGGTTGTGGTATAATGGCTTCGAAAGGCAGATCACGAGGGTTCCCAATGGAACGCCCCTTTGTCCATCTACATGTCCACACCGAATACAGCGTCCTCGACGGCTTTTCCAAGGTCGACCCGCTGTGCGCCCGGGCAGCCGAGCTGGGGATGCCAGCGCTCGCGATCACCGACCACGGCGTCCTCTACGGCACGATCGATTTCTACCACGCTTGCAAGCGCCACGGCCTGCGGCCGATCATCGGCAGCGAAGTCTATACGGCGCTGGACCGGCGCGACCGCCGCAGCGCCGACGACAAACATACCTACCACCTGGTGCTCCTGGCGCGCAACGCACGCGGATACCGCAATCTCGTCCGCCTGACGACCGCAGCTCACTTGGAAGGGTTCTACTACAAGCCCCGTATCGACCGCGAGCTCCTCGAGCAGTACCACGAAGGGCTGATCGCGCTTTCGGCGTGCAACCAAGGAGAACCGGCCCGGCGAATTCGCGACGGGGACCTGGAAGGGGCGCGCGCGGCCGCGGCCTGGTTCCGCGACCTCTTCGGCCCGGACGGCTATTTCCTCGAACTCCAGCGGCATCCCGGGCTGCCCGATCTCGAGCGGATCAATCAGGAACTGGCGCGCATCGCGCGCGAGCTGAACATCCCCCTGGTGGCCACGAACGATCCCCACTACATCTTTCCCCAAGATGCCCAGGCCCACGACATCCTTCTCTGCTTGCAGACGAACAAGACGCTCAACGACCCGGACCGCCTGCGCATGTCCGACGACAGCTACTACCTCAAGAGTCCGGAAGAGATGTGGGGCCTCTTTGGAGATTTCCCAGAAGCGCTGGAAAACACGCTCCGCGTGGCGGAGATGTGCGAACTGGAGCTCGAGTTCGGACGGGTGGAGCTGCCCGAGTTCCCGCTGCCGGAGGGACATACGCCCGAATCGTACTTGCGGGCGCTTTGCGAAGAGGGCCTCCACCGACGTTACGGGGCGAACCTGCGCCAAGAGCACTGGGACCGCCTGAACTACGAGCTCTCGGTGATTTCCGAGATGGGCTTTGCCCTCTACATCCTCATCGTCTGGGACTTTGTCCAGTATGCCCGGCAGCAACGCATCCCGTGCCAGCCCCGGGGTTCGGCAGCCGGCTCGATCGTGCTCTATTGCCTGGGGATCTCCGACGTCGACCCGGTGGCCCACCGCCTGGTCTTCGAACGCTTTCTCAACCCGGAGCGGCACGAGATGCCGGACATCGATATGGACTTTGCCGACAGCCGCCGCCAGGAAGTGATCGATTACCTGATCCGGCGCTATGGGCAGGAGCGCACGGCCCAGATCATCACCTTCGGCACCCTGGGCGCCAAGCAAGCCCTCCGCGATGTCGGGAGGGTCCTCGGGATGCCCCTGAGCACGGTGGACCGGGTCGCGAAGCTTGTCCCGGCTGTCCCTGTGCACATCACGCTCGACCAGGCGCTGGAGCGCGTCCCCGAACTGCGCCAGCTGTACGAGACCGAACCTACAATCCGGGAGCTCGTGGACCTAGCGCGCAAGGTGGAAGGCCTGGTGCGCAACGTGGGCACCCACGCCTGTGGTATGGTGGTCGCCCGCCGGCCGCTGTCCGATATCGTGCCGCTCCAGCGCACGGTCAAGGACGAAAAGGTCGTCATGGCCTGCTTCCCGATGAATACGCTGGGGGACATCGGCCTCCTCAAGATCGACATCCTGGGGCTGGCGAACCTGACGATCGTCGACGAGGCACTCCGCTACATCCGCCAGACCACCGGTGAAGAGATTTCTCTCGGTGACATCCCCCTGGACGACCCGGAGACCTTCCGCATGTTGGGGGAGGGAGGGACGGTCGGCGTCTTCCAGCTGGAAGGCTCCGGCATGACACGCTACCTGCGCGAACTGAAGCCGACCACGCTGCAGGACCTGATCGCGATGGTCGCCCTCTACCGCCCGGGCCCGATGGAGCAGATCCCGAAGTACATCGAGGGCAAACACCATCCAGAAAAGGTCTCCTACCTGCACCCTAGTCTGGAGCCGATCCTTCGCGAGACCTTCGGGGTGATCGTCTACCAGGAACAGGTGCTGGAGATCCTGCAGAAGATGGCCGGCTACACCCTCGGCCGAGCCGACATCGTCCGCAAGGCGATCGGCAAGAAAAAGCGGGACCTCATGGACCAGGAGGAACCCCGCTTCATCCAGGGATGCCTGGAAAACGGCCTCTCGGAGACCCAGGCACGCGCCCTGTGGGAATTGATCCAGCCGTTCGCCGGATACTCCTTCAACAAGGCGCACGCGACCTGCTACGGGCTCCTTGCCTACCAGACGGCCTACCTGAAGGCGCATTACCCCGTGGAGTATATGGCCGCCCTGTTGACGACCTATGCGGGCAATACGGACAAGGTGGCGCTGTCGATCGCCGAGTGTTGGCGCATGGGGATCGCCGTCCTCCCCCCGGACATCAACCGTTCCGGAGAG
>JBMFPK010000218.1:0-4471 GCA_049969155.1 Chloroflexia bacterium
CCCAACAGCAACGTGCGTTGGGCGGCGGCCGAGGCGTTGGGACAGTTACGGAGCCGGTGGGCGCGAGGGCGGCTAAGGCGGGTCGCGCGCAACGACGAGACGCGCACCTCGTGGGGCGAGCCGGTGGCCGAGGCGGCGGAACGGGCGATCGAGCGCATCGACCGGACGCCGCTTTCGCTGGCGCTGAGCGCGCTGGCGACGCTTTTCCTCATCGGGCTGTGCGCGGCGATCGCCTGGGGCGCGTTCATCCTCATCCGGTGGAAACTGGCGCAGTTGCCCGTACAGCGCACACCCACCCCCACGGTGACGCCGACGGCGACCTCGACGCCGACGGCTACCCCCACGCCGACGCCGCTTCCCGAGTTCCCGCCGATCCGGGCGGTGGTGGTGGCGCCGCTGGCGAACGTGCGCGACCGGCCGGACACGGCGACGGGTGCGATCATCGGCGTGTTGCACGAGACGGACGAGGTGTGGATCCATGGGGGGCGGATCGGAGCGGAAGGAAAGTGGTGGTATGCGGTGACGTTGGCCGAGATCCACAATCCCCAGTCGAGCGAGACGGCCCAGCTCCTGCAGCAGGGGGCACGAGGGTGGATCTTCTCCGAACTGCTTGCGGGGGTGGAGACGCTGCAGGTCGGCCCGACGGTGGAGGCGATCGAGACCATGCGGGCCGCCGCCGCGACCCCCACGCCGCTGGAAACGCCGTTGCCGCTGCCGACAGCGACCCCTTCACCCGCGCAATAGGAGCCTCTTGCTGGTCAGAGGACTGTTGTTAACTTTTCTGTCACTTTTGCCTGCTTGACAATGCAGGCAAGGCCTGCTATCATAAATGCGAGGGGTTTCGTGCGGGAGCTCTTCTTGGGTTTCCCGAAAGGAGCTACCAATGTCGACCCAGATGGTTTCCTCCAACGGAAGGGGCCTGGTGCGCTTTGCTGGTCCGGTCGGCATCCTCCTTGGCCTGATCCTGGTTCTTGCTTCCTTCAACGGTTCCTGGGGCCGCGCCTACGGTCAGACCGTCCCCACCCCGACCCCTGCTCCCCGTATCGCCGACCCGCAGATTTCCAAGACCGGTGATGTCACCTGCTGCTCGCCGGGGGACCCGGTGATCTTCACGATCGTGGTCACGAACGTCGGCACGGCCGACGCCACGAACGTGGTCGTCCGGGACACGCTGCCCCCGGAGCTCCAACTGCGGGAAGTGACCACCACCAAGGGCACGGTGATCGTCTCGGGCAATTCCTTCCAGGTGAACATCGGCGCTGTTGCGCCGGGTGAGATTGTCACCATAACCGTGCGTGCGGTCGTGGCGGACTGGGCACCGGTGGACACGGTGGTGACGAACACGGCTACCCTGGAGAGCGACCAGGCGACGCGCGAGGACTCGTTTGACCTGTTGCTCAAGGAGCGCGGCGCTTGCCCGACGCCGGTGATCCTCCCGCCTACAGGCGGGATCCCCGAGCCGGCCGGCGGCACGTCGTTGTGGCTCCTCCTGCTCGGAATCCTGCTCGTGCTGGCAGGGATTGCACTCACGTTGCGCAGCAGACGGACTGCGAACCGGTAGCAGGCTGCCTTTGCTGGAAAACGTCCGGTACTGGGGGCGCTGCTGGGCAGGGAAGCAGCCTTGGCTCTTGGGCAGGGACAAGGGGGACCATTGGAGATCCGACGCTATTTCGCCGTTCTCCGCCGCTGGTGGTGGCTCCTGGCTGCGGCGGTTCTCGTGGCCTCCGGGAGCAGCTACCTCGCCACGCGGTCGACCCCGCGCACCTACCGCACGCGGGCGCGCGTCCTGGTAGGCGAGAGCATCCAGAGCCGTAACCCGGACTGGGCATCCATCAACACGGCCCAGCAGCTGGCCCTGACCTATGCGGAGCTTGCTACCACCCGCCCCGTGCTGCAAAGCGTGATCGACCGCTTAGGGCTACAGGCTTCCCCCGAGGTCCTGCGCGAGATGATCGCGGTAAAACTCGTGCAGGGGACGCAGATCCTGGATGTCGTTGTCGTGGACACCGATCCTGTACGAGGAGCCGCCATTGCCAACGCGCTCGCGGAGGAGATGATCCGTCAGGGCCCCGGAGGGTCGGAGAGCCCGGAAGCCAGTATCCGACGGGATGTCGAGGAACAGCTGCTGGACCTCAGGCAGCGGATCGACTTTGCCAAGCAGGAGATCCAGAACCTGGAAGACCAGATGCTGCAGGAGGATTCGGCACGGGCGATCGCGGAACTGAAGAACCGGCGTGACCTCCTTCAGCAGCAGATCGCCCAGTGGCAGAACACCTATGCCCAGCTGTACGCCGCGTATACGGGGAACCAAGCGAACAAGCTCACGGTGGTAGAGCGGGCGGAACCGAGCTACACCCCTGTCGGGCCGCGGACGGCGCTGAACGTGGCCCTGGCGGCGTTGATCGGGGGCCAGCTGGCGGTGGGCGCCGTGGTGTTGCTCGAGTACCTGGACGACACGGTCAAGAACGGGGATGAGCTGGCCCAGTTGACGCAGATTCCCTTCCTGGGCATCGTTCCTAGGATGCGCGAAAGTAACGAGCTGGCCGGCCTTCTGATCACCTTGCGGCATCCGCGGTCCAGTGCGGCGGAATCTTTCCGCGTGCTGCGTACGAACCTGCAGTTCTCCTCCCTCGACCGCCCGTTGCGCACCCTCCTGATCACCTCGCCCCAGCCGACCGAAGGGAAGAGCACCGTGGCCGCGAACCTGGGGGTGGTCTTTGCACAGGCCGGCCAGCGCGTGATCCTGGTCGACTCGGACCTGCGTCGTCCCGTGCTGCACCGCTTTTTCGAGGTTTCGAACGAACTGGGGCTCACAGGAGCCCTTTTCGCCAACAGAAATCACGCGCAGAACGGCCTCGTGAGCACCTCTGTGGAGAATCTCTTCTTCCTGCCGAGCGGGCCCCTTCCTCCGAACCCGGCGGAGATCATCGCTTCGCAACGGATGGAACTGCTCCTGGAACGGCTCCAGGAAGAAGCGGACATCGTGATCCTGGACAGTCCGCCTGTCCTTACGGTGGCCGATGCTTCGATCCTAGCGGCTCGGGTGGACGGTGTGGTGCTGGTGGCGGATTGCGGCGTGACCCAGCGGGCCGCGGTCCGCAAGGCAGCTGAATCGCTCCGCCAGGTGGGCGCCAGGCTCCTAGGCAGTGTGCTTAACCGCGTGGATACGCGCGCCGACGGCTACTACTACTACTACTATTACTACTACCGCTCGGGGTACGGGACTGAGGAGGAACGCAAAGTCCGTCGGAAACGGAAACGTCGTCAGGAGACGCGTGACGGATCGACTCCGAACGAATCCTGTTAGGGCCTCCCGGGCCGCTCACGAGGGGACCCTTCCGGTCATTGACCTGGAGGACACGAGTGGACACTGCTGGCTCGGGCAAGATGCAAGCATTCAGCTCGAGAGCTTCCAAGCGCGTCGGTCCCGCGTTGGTCCTTCTGGGCCTCACGCTGATCCTGCTGTGGTTCGGGCTGAAGGTGTGGCGCCTGCAGCGGGCCGTACGCGATGCAGGCCGGCAGTGGGCGGTGCTTCAGCAGGCCCGCCAGCGTCCACCGCAAGAGATGCTTCGCGGGATCGGGCAGTGGGGGGGAAGGATTTCCACAGCAGCGGCGGACCTCGCCACCCTGCGCGCAGAGCTGCGAATCCTGGATCCGCTGCTCACCCGCCTAGGGTGGGTTCCCCACTACGGCCCTGAGATCGCCGCGCTTCCGCACCTGAGCGCGATGGCGGCCGACCTAGCAGGAGCTGGGGCCGACCTCACGGCAGCGCTTTCGCGCACCGTGACCGTGCTGGAAAGCGAGGACACGGGCAAGATCCTGCGGGTCGCGGAAGTCCTCCAGGAGCAGCTTCCCCTCCTCAGTCGTGCACACGCCCGTCTGCAGCACGCGGCTTACGAACGCACCTTCCTCGATCCGTACCGCTGGGACGATTCCCCTCTTGCGGACTTGAAACCGCTGCTCGAAGAACTGGATCGAACACTCCCCGGCGCCACCCGGAGGCTGGGGTGGCTTGTCGCCTTTCTTCCTCACGCGGATACCGTGTTGGGGAAGAACGGCGCCCGGCGCTACCTGCTCGTCGGCCAGAACAACTACGAGCTCCGTGCCACTGGGGGCTTTATGGGTTCGATGGGGACCCTCCTGCTCGAAAATGGGGAGATCCGCGCTCTGGACTACCGCCGTTCCTACGATTGGGACAACCCCCACCGCGAAAAGATCCAACCCCCGCTCCCCTACGTGCGCTACATGCGCTTCGGAGCCTGGTTCATCCGCGACGCGAATTTCGCACCGGACTTTCCGACCACGGCTCGGACGTTGCAGATGTTCTGGGAGAAGGACGGGCACGAGCCGGTGGACGGGGTGATCGCGGTAGACCTCACGGCGGTGCAGATGCTCCTGGAGGCGCTCGGTCCGGTCGAGGTTCCGGGCTACGGGACCCGGGTCGGCGGGAGTCGGGCCCTGGAAACGATCT
>JBMFPK010000219.1:0-4464 GCA_049969155.1 Chloroflexia bacterium
GGGATATGGGCGGCGCAGGCTACGGCACGGGGCTGGACTCGCCGACCCCGGTCTTTACCTACACCCTGCCTGGTACTTACCAGGTGGTCGTCACGGTCACGAACGCGTGCGGCGTGGGCACGGCCTCGACGACGGTGGAAGTGGTCCCGGAGCACCGGATCTTCCTGCCGATCGTATGGCGGCGTCCTGTGGGCTAGAAGCCCCTCGAGGCCAGGTGAGCGGACCTGCCCAGGGTAGAGAAAACTGAATGTGTGGGACGGAGGGGGCGCGCTCCGCGGCGTTGCCCTCTCCGCCCCGGACGCTTGGCCGAGGAGCGGGACATGGAAAGCGCGGGGCCTCCGGAGGGACAGCGGGTGCCGCTTTGGAACTGGCGCCAAGTGCTAGGGATGAGCGCAAGCAGCCTGGGGATCCTGCTGGCAGGGAGCCTGGGAGTGGCCTGGGGCATGCGGGCCGCGCAGGCTGCGGGGTGGGCGCGCGGGCCGATGTTGCTCCTAGGGACCATGGCGATCGTCTTCCTGGAAGTGGCCGGCCTGCTGGGCAGCGTCTACTTCCTGGGCTTGCGGCGGCGGGGACTTTCGTGGCGCGCGCTGGGGCTCGTGTTCCCCAGGCTGGAGTGGCTGATCGCCGCGCTGGTCATCGGCTTCGGCGGCATCTTCCTGACGAGCGCGGTCGCCGGTCTTGTGCAGCGGTTGATGGGGCGCACGACGGACCCGCAAACCGAAACCCTTGCGCCGATCGGCTTCTCCTGGGCGGCGGGCTTCGGGATGTTCCTGCTCGTGGGGCTAGGGGTACCGTTTGCGGAGGAGGTCTTTTTCCGGGGGGTCCTCTTTCGCTGGCTCCGCGAACGGTGGGGGGTACACGTTGGGCTGCTCGTGAGCACGCTGATCTTCGGGCTGGTGCACGGAGATCCTCCGACGATCGCTGCCGGATGGACGCTAGGTCTCATCTTGGGGCTCGTGTACGAGCACAGCCACAGCCTCTGGACGCCCATCCTGATCCACGCGCTCAACAACAGCGCGAAGGTGATCCTCCTGTACCTGCTACTGGCGTTGCGCTGAGCGGACGAGCGCTTCCGCCGTGCGGGTTGGGATCTGTGGCAGGATCTGCCGGGATACCCGTTGGATGCGCCAGCGTTTCCCGATTCCGGGCCCGGTTAGGGCCTGCGGGGTCTACCGCGTGCAGATGGAGGCGCAAGCCGTTGCACGAGAAAGGAGGGCAAGACAGATGTACGGCATCCGTACGGTCGGCGAGATGATGGCACTGGCGGCGCGGACCGCGCCCAAGTCGGCCGGCCAGGACTATGTCGTCGTGGAAATCCTGGACGACCGGGAGACGCTCGAGCGTCTTGCGGACGACATGGTGCGCTACGGCCAGGAGACGGGCAAGAAGAACTTTGACCGGGACGGAGAGAACGTGCGGTGCTCCTCGGCGGTGGTCCTGATCGGCCTGAAGGATGCCCGGACGCTTGGCCTGAACTGCGGCGCCTGCGGCTTCGAAAAATGCCTGCAGCCGAACACCTTCGAGGGCGAGTTTCGCGGGCCGAACTGCGCCCTCAGACTGCTGGACATGGGGATCGCGCTGGGCTCGGCGGTCAAGATCGCTTCCCTCCTCAACGTGGACAACCGCATCATGTACCGGATCGGCGTCTGCGCGCGCCGCCTGGGGCTCATCGACGCCGATTTCGTCATGGGCATCCCGCTTTCCGCCACGGGCAAGAGCATCTACTTCGATCGCGGGAGGTAACGGCGTGGAGGATTCCGGCACCTGGCGGCTTCGCCAGGGCCCCAGGAGATCCTCAGGCTCCGGGAGACTCTCGGGGGCGCGATCGCTTCCGAACAGCGGGTGCTCTGTTTCCGCTCCCTGGGCGACACGGGGCCCTCTTCGGGGCCGTTCGGCGGGCTGCTGGTCTGCCAGCACCAGGGGCTCGTGCAGACCGAGCAGCGGAAAGAGGCGCGTCGCGTGGGGAGAAGAGCGGGTGCAGGGAGACCGGCCCATCTGGGGGTATCGGCGATGGCGGAAGGAGTTGCCGAAACTCGAACGCAGATCACTTGTGGGAAACGGCTTGTGGGAACCCGGTCTGTCCGCAGCAGGTTCCGCGGGGGAACGGGCCGACTGGCTCGTATCGATTCACACAGGGGACTGAAATGATCTGGATCGATGTTCTTGAGGAAAACCGCCTGCCCGAGGGGGCACGAGAAGTGGTAGAGGTGCGCGGCACCCAGGTATTGCTGCTCCGCCACAAGGGGGAGATCTTTGCCGTCGGCGCCCGGTGTCCGCATATGGGCGCGCCGCTGAAGGACGGCCAACTGACCGAAGACGGGCATCTGGTCTGCCCCAGGCACCGAAGTGTTTTCTCCGTGCGTACTGGAGATGTGGTCCGCTGGGTGCCCTGGCCACCGGCGGTTGGCAAAGTCCTGGGTGCACTGGGTCGGGAGCACGCGCTGCCCGTCTATCCGACCCGGGTGGAGAACGGCCGCATCCAGATCGGAATAACGGGCGACTGATCCTTCTCACCGCGTCCTGCGTAGCATCCTGCGGGCAGGCCGGCGCACGATCGAGAAAACGCTTTGCTAGCCGTCAAGCCGGAGGGAAGAGCTCCTTGCCCCCAAGTACAAACCCAGGCTTCCCGGGGTGGACTCGAACCACCAACCTACTGATTAACAGTCAGCCGCTCTGCCGATTGAGCTACCGGGAAGCGATACAACCGTATTATAACCCTTGTCTTCCTCTCCGTCAAGTCCAGCCTTTGAAGGGGACCGTTACCCGACCGGCTCCGAAACGGGCCCCCACCCCCCGCCACCGGGCGTCTCGATCCGCAGGCGTTCCCCGGGCTGCACCCGACGCGTAAACTGAGGGGGCAATTCCTCTTCCACTCCGTCGGTACGAAACAGCCGGTTCCGCCCGGGAGACCCATCCTCTCCACCGGCCAGGCCCCACGGTGCCGTGGCCCGCCGGCTGCTCAGCACCGTCACCATGCAGGGAGAAAGGAACTCGTATTCCCGCACGATGCCATCGCCTCCCCGATGTCGCCCACGTCCCCCACTCCCCCGCCGCAAGGCATACCGCACCACGCGGACCGGGTAGGCCGTCTCCAGCGCCTCCACCGGCGTGTTCCAGGTGTTCGTCATATGGCTGTGCACCCCGCTCAGCCCCTCTCTATCCGGCCCACCCCCCATCCCTCCGCCGATCGTCTCGTAGTAGACAAAGGGGCTCCCATCGGCACGTCGCCCCCCTACCGTCAGGTTGTTCATCGTCCCCTGGCTGGCCGCGGGAATCCGCTCCGGCAAGGCCTGGGCCAGCGCCCGCAGAAGGACATCGACAATGCGCTGTGAGGTCTCCACATTTCCGGCGGCAATGGGAGCCGGGGGGATGGCGTGAACCAGCGAGCCTTGCGGCGCAACCACCCGCACCGGCAAAAAGCACCCCGCGTTGATCGGCACCTCGTCGCCGATTAGACACCGAAATACATACCAACAGGCCGATTGAGTGATGCTGAGGACCGTATTGAGCGGTCCTGGTATCTGGGAAGCCGTCCCGCTGAAGTCAAATGTCACCGCTTCCCCCGAGAGCTCCACGCGCACACGGAGGGGCACCAGGATCGCTCGCTCCCCCTCCACCCACTCCAGGACGTCCTCCGCAACGTACGTCCCCCTCGGCCAGGTAGCCAGGATGGAACGGGTGAGCCGCTCGCTGTAGGCCTGCAGATGCGCCGCATAAGCCAGGATTTCCTCCCGGCCAAAGGCGGCAGCCATCTCCTGAATCCGGCGTTCCCCGATGGTGTGAGCGGCCCGCTGGGCAGCCAGGTCACCGCGGCGTTCCTCCGGCGTGCGGACGTTCCGCAGGAAAAGCCGCAGGAGGTCCTCACTCAACCGGCCGGCCTCGTACAGGCGCACGGGCGGTATCAGCAGCCCCTCTTGGTAGATCTCGCTCGAAAGCGGCAGCGAACCCGGGGTCATCCCGCCCACATCCGCGTGGTGCGCCCGGCTCGCCACGAAAAAGTCGGGGCTCGCCCTCCCGAGAAAGACCGGGGATACCATCGTAATGTCCGGCAGATGCGTCCCGCCTTCGTAGGGGTCGTTCAGCATGACGAGATCCCCGGGGGACCAGGAAGGGAAGGCCCGCAACGCCGCTGCGACGCTGGCCGGCATAGCCCCCAGATGCACCGGGATGTGCGCCGCCTGCGCGACCAGATTCCCCTCCGCATCGAAGATGGCGCAGGAGAAATCCAGCCGCTCCTTAATGTTGGGGGAATAGGCCGCGCGGCGCAGCGTCCCGCCCATCTCCTCCGCAATGCCGGAGAAACGGTGACGATAGACTTCCAGCCTGATCGGATCGAAAGGAGCTTTCACCCCACTTCTCCCCGCTGGTTCCCCGCCCCCGAACCGGCCCGCTTCATCCAGATGTTGCCCCATTCATCCACCTCAGCTTCCCAGCCGGGGTGCACCAGCACGGTGCTATCGTACT
>JBMFPK010000220.1:0-4464 GCA_049969155.1 Chloroflexia bacterium
CAGGATCACGACATCCGCACCGCACTCCACCAGGCGCTTGGCGCGCTCCAGGCACAGCTCGGCGACGCGGGTGTGGTTCTCCACCGGCTCGTCGAAGGTCGAAGCGATCACCTCCCCTTGGACGGAGCGGCGCATATCGGTCACTTCCTCGGGTCGCTCGCCCACGAGGAGCACAAAGAGCGTGAGGTCGTTGTAGTTCGTCGTGCAGCCATTGGCGATCGCCTTCAGGATCGTGGTCTTGCCCGCCTTCGGGGGAGAGACGATCAGGCCGCGCTGACCGCGTCCGATCGGAGCGATCAGGTCGATCATACGGGTGGAGAGGATGCGGGGATCCGTTTCCAGCCGGATCTGCTGGTTGGGGAAGATCGGGGTCAGGTCGTCGAAGAAGGGGCGCCGGCGTGCCACTTCGGGGTCCAGTCCGTTGACCGCTTCCACCTTGAGCAGGCTGTAGTACCGCTCGCTGTCCTTCGGCGGCCGCACGCGGCCCGAGACCAGGTCGCCGGTACGCAGCCCGAAGCGGCGGATCTGGGACTGGGAGACGTACACATCGTCCGGCTTGGGCAGCAGCCGGGGGCCGCGAAGAAAACCGAACCCCTCGTTGACGATCTCCAGGACACCCGCGCGGAAGATCTGGCCGGCCTGCTCGGTCTGGGCCTCCAGAAGCCGGAAGATCAGCTCCTGTTTCTTCAGCCGGCTGTAGCCGGTGATGCCCATCTCGCGGGCCATTTCCTGAAGGTCGCTCAGTGTCATGTTATCCAGTTCGGTGATGTTCAGCATAGCCACTAGCCTCCCACACGCAGAGCCATGTCCCGAGTCGTAGGCAGCCCACCGCGGGTCCTTCCCGATTCAGGGGAAACCAGAACCCGCGATCCAAGGGCGCCACTGCTCGCTAGGCTGATCATCGAACCAACAAAGGGAAACGAGCTGTCCTGAATCTACGAACACACCCTTGCTGCGCACCGATTCGGGAAAGGAAAGCCAAGAGTTCTACGGTCGATGGGGACATCCGCTCTGCGCAGGATTGATTTGGTTTTTATTATAGCATAAAGGCGCGTTTTGTCAAATCGTGCCCATGCCGGTCCACACCCCCAGGAGGATAAAGGCGAGCGCGGAGAGCCACCGCAGCCAGCGCTCGGGGATCAACCGCACCAATCCCTGGCCGCCCAGAGCGCCCAGGGCGGTCAGGATAAGGAGGGCAAGGCTCGCTCCGGCAAAGACGGTCAGCGGCTGCCCGGTTTCCGAGGCCCGGGCCAGCACGGCGAGCTGTGTCTTGTCGCCCATCTCGGCCAGCGAAAGCAGCCCGAAGGTCGTGGCAAAAGCCCGCCAGGGAGAAGCCTCCGCGGCTTCCCCGGCTCCGTTCGGCGCGCATTCTGCCTGTGCAACCCGGCCGGCCCGCCACGCCTCGCGGAGGAGCAGCACGCCCATCGCCAAGAACCCGAGCGCAGCCAGCCGGCGCATCCAGACCGCAGGGATGAAGCGCGCTACCAGATGGCCCACGCCGGCTCCGAGCGCGGTCACAAGGGTCAAAGCAAGTGCCGCCCCGCAAAAGACCATCAGCGGCCGCCGGTAGCGACAAACCTGGGTGATGACCGCAAGCTGGGTCTTGTCCCCCAATTCGGCCAGGAACAGGACACCGAAAGTGGTCAAGAAAACCTGCCAGTCCAAAGCTCCCCCGTTCGTTCCGCAGAGTCGCGCTCGAGGATATCCCAACGGCGCCGGACTGTCAAACACAGCCTTGCAGCACGCTCCTGGCGCCGGACGACCCACGCCTAACGGTCCATCTCGCGAAGACGGGCTCGCAGCCGTTCGGCTTCCTCGACAGCCCGCGCGAGCCGCTGACGTTCCTTTTCCACCACCGCCGGCGGCGCTTTCTCCAAGAAAGCCGGGTTTCCCAGCTTGGCCTGGACCCGCGCGATCTCCGCCTCCGCGGTCTGGAGCGCTTCCTGAAGCCGGGCACGCTCCGCGGCGATATCCACCATGCCGGCGAGCGGGAGGTATGCCTCCACCTCGCCGACCACCAGGGAAACGGCCTCGCTGGGGCGCTGCGGCAGCGCTTCCACGATCTCGAGCCGCTGCGGATCGATACGCGAGAGCCGGGAGAGGACCTCGGCCTGCGAACGGAGCATCGGGGCGTGTCTTCCTGCCACCACGATCGCCTCGATCCAGCGGGAAGGGTCCACCCGGCGCTCCGCGCGCGCGTTGCGCACGGCCCGGATGAGCTCCACAACCAGCTCGAAATCCGCCTCCGCCTGCGGATCGAGGACGCTTGCATCCGCCTCGGGGTACGGTGCCACGATCAGGGCAGTGCCGTATCCTCGGCCTTGGGCGAACGGGGTGTGCGTCAGGTGCTGCCAGAGCTCCTCCGTGACAAAGGGCATGAAGGGGTGAAGGAGGCGCAGGCTGCCTTCCAGTACCTCGAGCAGCACCTCGCGCGCTGTCTCGGCCCGGCCGGCGTCCCCACCGTAAAGGCGGAGCTTGCTGATCTCGATGTACCAATCGCAGAACTCGCTCCAAAGGAAATCGTACAGCCTTCGGCCGGCCTCGCCGAACTGGTACGCCTCCAACAGCGCATTCACCTCGCCCACCAGACGATGGTAGCGCGAGCGGATCCACCGCTCGGGAAGCTCCTCCACTGCCCGCCCGGCGATCGGAGCCGTCTGCAGGTTGCTCACCACAAAGCGGGTGGCATTCCAGATCTTGTTCGCAAAGTTGCGTGCTCCCTCGATGCGCCGGGGGTCCAGGTTCATATCGTTCCCCGGAGTGGAGGAGGTCGTCATCGTGAAACGCAGGGCATCCGCTCCGTACTCCTGGATGATGTGCAGCGGGTCGTACCGCTCCGCATCGGGCATGGACTTGCTGATCTTCTGACCACGCTCGTTGCGGATCAGCCCGTGCAAGTAGACCACCCGGTAGGGCACCTGACCGGTCATCTCCAAGCCGAGCATGATCTCCCGCGCTACCCAGAAGAACAGGATGTCGTACCCGGTTTCCCGCACCGTCGTGGGGTAAAAGGCGCGATAGTCGGGGGTATCCTCCGGCCAGCCGAGGGTGGAAAACGGCCAGAGGCCAGAGGAGAACCAGGTGTCCAGTACATCCTCGTCCTGGCGGATGCGGGTGCTGCCGCAGTGTGCACACCTTTCGGGATCGTTCACCGCGCTCGTATACCCGCCGCAGTCGTCGCAGTACCAGACCGGAATACGATGCCCCCACCAGAGCTGGCGGGAGATGCACCAGTCGCGGATGTTCTCCAGCCAGTCGAAGTACACCTTGGCGAAACGCTCCGGGATGATGCGGATGCGGCCGTCCTGCACCGCGGCGATGGCCGCCCGGGCGAGCGGCTGCATCCGGACAAACCATTGGGTGGAAATGCGCGGCTCGATCACGGTGTGGCACCGCTGGCAGTGCCCGACAGCGTGCTGGTACGGTTCCTCCTTCTCCAGAAGGCCCTCACGCTGGAGGTCCGCCACGATGCGCCGGCGGCATTCCAGGAGTTCCAGGCCGGCGTACGGGCCGGCCTCCTCGTTCATCCGCGCATCCTCGTCCAGCACGTTGACCACCGGCAGATGGTGGCGCTGGCCGATCTCATAGTCTGTGGGATCGTGGCCCGGGGTGACTTTGACCGCGCCGGTGCCGAAGGCGGGATCGACCGCTCCGTCGGCGACGATGGGGATCACGCGGCTCACTGCGGGCAGCACGGCTTCCCGGCCCACCAGGGCCCGGAAGCGTTCGTCCTTCGGGTGGACGGCCACCGCCGTATCCCCCAGGAGCGTCTCGGGACGGGTGGTCGCCACGGTGATGTAACGGGTGACCCCTTGGGCCCAGCGCCCGCTTCCCCACTCCCCGGGACCGCTCCAGCCGTCGCCAAGGATCGGGTAGCGGATGAACCAGAGCCGCGAAGGTACCTCCTCGTACTCCACCTCCAGATCCGAGATCGCCGTCCGGCAGCGCGGGCACCAGTTCACCAGCCGTGTTCCCCGGTAAATCAGCCCTTTCTCGAAAAGGTGCACGAAGGCCACTCGCACCGCACGGGAGAGCCCCTCATCCAGCGTGAAGCGTTCCCGCTCCCAGTCGCACGAAACGCCGAGACGGCGGTGCTGATCGCTGATGCGCGCACGGTAAGTGTGCACCCACTGCCAGACCCGCTCGAGGAAGCGCTCGCGCCCCAGGTCGTGGCGGGTCAGACCCTCCCGTGCCAGTTCCCGTTCCACCACGTTCTGGGTGGCAATCCCCGCGTGGTCGACCCCGGGAAGCCACAGCGTCGGCTCCCCGCGCATGCGGTGCCACCGGGTCATCAGGTCCTCGATCGCGGCCGTCATCGCGTGCCCCAAGTGGAGCGCGCCGGTCACGTTCGGCGGCGGCATCGTGATGACGAACGGAGCGCGCCCTTCCACCATCCGGGGACGGAAGTAGCCGCCCTCCTCCCAGAACCGGTAGATCCGTTCCTCGACCTGATGGGGATCGTAG
>JBMFPK010000221.1:0-4453 GCA_049969155.1 Chloroflexia bacterium
GGGGGACGTCTTCGACCACGTAGTCGAAGGTCACACCCCAGCGGGAGCCGTCCCCGAAATAGTCGCGGATGACCTCGTGGCGATAGCCGCAGGAAAAGACCACGCTGTCAATGCCGTTGGCGCGCAGCCAGTGCACCTGATAGGCCAGGATGGGAACTCCCAGCACCTCGACCATCCCTTTCGGGCGGTCGTTCGTGTAGGGGCGGAGCCGCTCGCCCTTTCCTCCAGCGAGGATGATCGCTTTCATGGTGCCTCCTCCAGCTCTCCCCAGGCGGCCTGCAACGCCCTCTCCACGGCGTCCGGGTCCAGCGGTGCGCGTTGCAGCCAGACCACTGGGACGATCAGGTTCCAATCCGCGATCTTGCGGTTCAGTTTCTCCACCTGTCGGCGTAGCTGTTCCCGGGTACGATGCTGTACCTGTTGCAGGCGCTCCCGTTCCGCAGCCGCCTCTTCCGGAGGCATCGCCGCGAGCGTCTGCCTCCGCTCCTCCATCCACAGCCGTTCCCGCTCCCTTTTCTGTTCGAGCGCCGCGAGCTCCGCGCGGATTTCGGCGTACCGCATGATCCACTCGGGAGCCAGCCCGGCCCGCTCCAGGACATCGAAAGCCAGGCGCCAGTCCAGGGGCACGAGCGGGTTTTCCTTCCAGCGGAGCGGTTCTCCCCGGCCCGGGAGGTTGTCGAATTCCCCGCGTTCCATGGCGGCCAGGATCCGCCGTTCGGCAAGAAGGCTCCAGTTCAGCACGCTAGTCGCGCTCCCGCAGGTAGGGCAGGGCCTCGCGGAACTGCGGCGTATCGGCCCGACCCAACAGCTCGTAGACGACGATTTCCCGACTGCTGGCCACGCCCCCGGCTTGCTGAATGCGTGCCAGCGCCCGCTCCTGGTCCTCCGGGTGGTAACAGCACACTCCGTCGGCGAGCACATGGACCGCGAGGCCGGCCTGCAGCGCTTCCAGTGCGGTCTGCAGGACGCAGATGTGCGTCTCGACCCCGCTCAGCACGAGCCGGCTGATCCCGTGCTCCCAGAGCCAGCCGCCAAAGCCCGGGGCACCGAAGCAGGAGAAGGTCGTCTTTTCGAAGCGCGGCTTCCCCTGGAGCAGCTGCGCAAGCTCCGGGACGGTCGGCCCCAGGCCGGCCGGATACTGCTCGGTCCACAGCACGGGCACGTTCAGGATCTCCAGCACGGGCAGGATCCGTGCAACCGTGCGGATCGCTCGCCAGACCGGCTCCTGGGGCAGTGCCCGCACCAGCTTCTCCTGAAAATCGATGACCACCAGGGCTGTCCCGCCCGGGTGGAGCAGGGCGCGTGCGCTCATCCGGCACCTCCTCGGGGTGTTTTTCATTCTACCACAGAGCCCTTCGCCTGTCGACCCGCGGCCCTGTGCTATAATGAAAATGTCCGATCGGCCGGTGGGCGCTGGTCCCGGCGAGGGCGCGCTACGGGAGGTATGGATGGAACAGGTGCGCACCGTACGACTGGGCGAGGCGGTGGAGCGGTACCTCCAGGCCATTTCCGGCGTGCGCACGCCCAATATTGTGGCGAATCACCGTTCCGTCGCCCGTCGTCTGCTGGAGTACTTTCCCCCGGAGCGGCCGGTGGATTCGCTGACGCAGCGCGACCTGGCGGCGTTCCTCGAATGGCTGACGCATGGCCGCGGCCGCTACACGACCAACACATACAACGTGGGGGTCGAGTTCCTGCGCCGGCTGATGGCCTATGTCCTGGCCCAGGGGTGGCGCGAGGATGACCCGGCTGCGGGAATTCCCTTCCGAGACGTTGCCGTCGAGCCTCCCGCGGTTCTCACCCGCGAGGAGATGACCAGTCTGCTGGCCGTGGCGCGTGCCGACGACTTTCACCGGGCGCTGGTCGGGCTGCTGGGGGAGGTCGGCCTGAAGAAGCAGGAACTGCTCGCGTTGCAATGGGCGGATCTGGAACTGGATGACACTCCCCCGACGGTGGTGATCCGTTACGGAGGCAAGCTGCGCCAGAAATCGCGTCGCCTGCCACTTCCGTCCGAAGTGGCAGGCGCCCTGCGGCGCTACCGCGAGCGTCTGGGAGGAAAGGCGGGCTGGCTTTCCCCGGTTGTCCCCATCACGGGGCGTCAGGTGAACAACATCCTTGCACAGCTCTCCCGCGCGGCGGGGATCCGGCGGGTGAATCCCCAGATCCTGCGCGACACGGCGGCGGTGCGGCTCCTTTCCTCGGGGAGGCCTCCGCAGGAGGTTTCCCGGCAGCTCGGTTACACGACCCGCGGCTATCTTCTGGAGTTCCTGCCTCGCTTTCACCTCTGGATCGAGCCCCCGGTAGGGAAAGGGGACTGACCCGTCGTCTATGCCGGAACATCCTCCACGGGCCAGGCGAGGAGGGCCTCCCCTTCCTCTTCCTCCCATTCAAGCACCCCTTCGCCGGGGCGTCCGCACAGCGACGCGTAGCCGCAATGTGCGCAGGCCCGGAGGTCTTCGGTTGGGAGCATGGTCTCCGCCGGACAGCGCGCGATCTCGGCGATCAGGCCTTCGAGGAAAGCCCAGTTCTCCGTGTGCCTTCGGGTGTCGTAGTCGATCCGCACGCTCGCCTGGGGATGCCAATAGATCAGGCTCAGCCTTTCCGGCAGGAACGGCCGGCCCTCGTGGTAGGCCGCGCCCCCCTCGGCCAGGACGTACAGGTAGACCCGCGTCTGCAGGTCCTCGGCCAGCGTTGCCTCCGTGGGTAGATCCCCTGTTTTCCAGTCCACAATGCGCGCTTCGTCCTCTCCCAAGGCCAACAGGTCGTAGCGTGCGCTGAGCCGGAAGGTGCCCATGGGAACGGAAAGAGCCGCTTCGGGGTAGCAGCGCGTGCAGTGCGCGAGGTCCGGAGGCCTCCTCTGCAGCGCCTGCCACCAGCTCAACAACGGTTCGCCGGCGGAGTGCGCCTGATCGCTGGGGTCGAGGCCGAGGTAATGTTGGCGGGCGAGTTCGTGGAAACGGCGTCCCAGCTCCACCGCCTGCTCTGCCCCCTGGCCCGCGGGCACGGCCGGCCAGGGGATCTCCTCCAGGTAGCGCAGGCGGAACCGGTAGGGGCATTCCCGATAGGTACGCAGCGCCGTCTGGGTGAACAGAAATCCGGGCGCGACCATTGCCCTGCCTCCGAAAGCATTGCCCGGCCCGCCCGCGGAGGCGAAGCGAGCCGGGCGAAACAGGCCTCCGTTGCCTTACAGCCGCTCGGCCACCAGGGCCGCCAGGTCGGCCACGCGGCAGGAGTAGCCCCACTCGTTGTCGTACCAGGCCATCACCTTGGCGATTGTTCCGCCCATGACCATGGTCAGCGGGGCATCGACGATGCTGGAGTACTCCGCGCCGACAAAGTCGGAGGAGACGAGCGGGTCCTCGTTCACAAAAAGGATATCGGCCAGCTCGTCCTCCGCAGCCTCGCGGAACGCCTGGTTGATCTCCTCGACGGTTGTTGCCCGCTCCAGTTCCACGAAAAAGTCGATGATGGAGACCGTGGGGGTAGGAACGCGCAGCGCGATCCCGTCGAACTTGCCCTTCAGTTCGGGGATTACCAGGCCGAGCGCTTTCGCGGCCCCCGTGGTGGTGGGCACCATGTTCAGGCCGGCGTGCCGCGCGCGGCGAAGGTCCTTGTGCGGCGCGTCCACCAGGCGCTGATCCGCGGTGTAGGAGTGGATCGTGGTCATCAGACCGCGGACGATGCCGAACCGTTCGTAAAGCACCTTGGCCACGGGCGCCAGGGCGTTCGTGGTGCAGGAGGCGTTGGAGATGATGTGGTGCTTCTCCGGATCGTATCGGTCATCGTTGACGCCCAGCACGATGGTGATGTCCTCCCCCTTGGCCGGAGCGGTGATGATGACCTTTTTCGCCCCAGCATCCAGGTGAGCCTTGGCCTTTGCCGCATCCGTAAACCGGCCCGTGCTCTCGATGACGATCTCCACCCCCATCTCGGCCCAGGGCAACTTGCTCGGGTCGGGTTCGCTCAGCACGCGCACCTCGTTCCCATCCACGATCAGGCTCGATTCCCCGACTTCCACGTCGCCGTCGAACGCGCCGTAGACCGAGTCGTACCGGAGCAGGTGGGCCAGCGTCGGCGCGTCGGTGATGTCATTGATCGCGACGACCTCCAGGTCATCCGGGTAGTAGTCCAGGATGGCCTTGTACGCCTGGCGGCCTACCCGGCCGAAACCGTTGATGCCGATCTTGGTAGCCATCGAAACCTCCTTGAGTTGTTCCTTCCCGGGCAACCCGGGCGATCGCTTTGCTTGGGACCGTTCCCTTTCCGCAAGCCCGCCGCATTGTACCCGAAAACAGGGGCGACTGCAACTACGCTCCCTGAGCCGCCGGAAGGTCCCACCCGGGGTCCGCGGCGATCCCCAGGGCATTCCAGAAGAGCAGGGCCATATGCGGGAACTCCGGATTGAAAAAGTAGTGGTCCAGCAGGCCGATCGCCAGAGCGGTCACGATGCCGG
>JBMFPK010000222.1:0-4425 GCA_049969155.1 Chloroflexia bacterium
GCCACATCGTAGACCAGCTGCATATCAAGGGCCTCGGGCGTCGTCTTGAGCGCGTGGGCGAAGGCCTGGCGTGCCAGATGGGTCAGGCACTGACGGTTCGCCCACGCATAGTTCGCGGCGCACGCCATCGCGGCTAGGTAAGCCTGCCCTTCGGGGGAACGCACCGGTGCACACGCCAGCTGGCGATCGGGCAACGAGATACCGTATTTCCGCGTGGCCTCACCCATCACTTTCAAGAAATCGTCACAGATCTGGTGGCCGAAGCCACGCGAGCCGGAATGAATCTGAAGCACGACCTGATCCTTGTACAGACCGAACGCCTGGGCCACCTCTGGGTCAAAGACCTCGTCCACCACGCTGATCTCCAGGAAGTGGTTTCCCGAGCCCAGTGTCCCCAGCTGATTGCGCCCACGCTCGAAGGCCCGCGGGCTGTAACGTCGCGCAACGGCCACATCGGCCCCGGGCAGGGCTCCCCGTTCTTCGCAGTGCTCCACATCCTGCGGCCAGCCGTAACCATGCTCGACAGCCCATTGTGCGCCGCGCACCAATGCCCCCTCGGCGCGCGAAAGGTCCGATAGGATGTCCCCTCGTGAACCCACTCCGGCGGGCACATCCCGGTGCAGCGCGGCAACCAGCTCCCGGATCCGAGGCTGGACGTCCGCGAGCGTGAGGTTTGTGCGGATCACGCGGATGCCGCAGTTGATATCGTAGCCTACGCCACCCGGCGAAACCACCCCATCTTCCTCCGGGTCAAAGGCAGCCACTCCGCCGATCGGGAAACCATAGCCCCAATGCATATCGGGCATGGCCAGCGACCGCCCGACGATCCCGGGCATGCAAGCGACGTTCCGCGCCTGCTCGGGGCTGCGGTCCTGCACGATCTGCTCGATCAGCTGTCGATCCGCATAGATCCGCGCAGGCACGCGCATATCCCCGCTTCGAGGGATATCCCAGCGGAACGGGTCAACCTGGACGAGTCCGTATTCCTTGATGCCCATAACAAATCCTCCTGTAGCGCGTTTTCTAGCAGCGCCACATTCCTCTCCATTTTACCACATTTGCTGCGGTGTCTGTGACGCCCTCCAATAGGCGCAGGAGGTCGTCGTAGAGGGGCAGGTCACGGCCGCTTCGAGAGAAGGGCCTCCCTTGGGGGACAGGCTCAGGAAGCGCGCTCGGCAGCTTTCTTGCGCCACTCTTCCTGTTCGGCCGTCAGGGTGTCCGCGAGCGGGTCACCACGTCGGCGGGCATAGTCGATCGCGACCTGAAGGCGCTCTGCAGCCCGCTGGTAGTCCCCTCGTGCCGCCGCCAGCCGCGCTAGCCCGATGCTCATCTGTGCCAGGCCGGCGAGTTCCCCGTCCTCTCGGGGCAGTTCCTTTGCGGGCCTGCGTTCGTGCGCCGGCAGGGCCTTTTCGGCGCCTGGAGCAGGAACGGGGGCCGTGCCACGGGCCAGGCAGGCATCGGCCGGGGCTTCGAGGTGGTGCGGCATCGTCTCTTCCCGCGCGAGTTCCAGCCTGCGAATGCGATACAGGGCCTCTTCGACCAGCCGGCGCGTTCCCGCGACCATATCGGATAGGACGCCGAATAGAAAGACCACGAAGCCGATCAGCAGGAACGAGCCGCCGATGATGACGGACTGCAGGTAGCGCCCCTGGGTTGCCCCGGGATTCCGTAGGTAAAAGACAAGAAAGCGCCCCAGGAGGATCGCTCCCGCGAATCCGAAAGGGAGCGCCAGGTAGAAGAAGGTGCGCAGGGGTTCATACAGAGCGTACGTCCGCAGGATGGTCGCCCCCTGCCTCTTGATAAAGTGCCATGTTCCTTTCATCAGACGGGACTTTCGCTGGACCTCGTGGATGTCGACCGGGACGTGGGCAATGACCAGAGCTTTCTTTCCCGCCTGGATCAGGGTCTCCACCGTGTACGAATAGTGGCTGAGGACGTTCAGCCGTAGCGCTGCCTCCTTGGAGTAGGCGCGGAACCCGCTGGGTGCATCGCGCACCGCGGTCCCGGACGTCAGGCGCACGACCCAGGTGCCGATCGCCTGTAGGAACCTCTTCGTGCGCGAGAAGTGCCGGACCTGCTGCGGCCTCCGATCGCCGATGACGATGTCGGCCTTGCCCTCCAGGATCGGACGGATCAGTTCCGGGATCGCCTCCCCGGGGTACTGGTTGTCGCCGTCGGTGTTCACGATGATGTCCGCTCCCAGGCGAAGACAGGCGTCCAGGCCGGTCTGAAAGGCGGCGGCGAGCCCCTTGTTGGCGACGTGCCGAACCACGTGGTCCACCCCGTGCGCGAGGGCAACTTCGACGCTGCGGTCGGTGGACCCGTCATCGATGATCAGCGTCTCTACCCGGTCCACACCGGGGATCTGGCGGGGGATCGCGTCAAGTACCGCGCCGATCGTCTCCTCTTCGTTAAAGACGGGGATCTGGACAATGACCTTCATCAGACCACCCCCAGGGAGCGCAGGTACGCGACTCCGCTTGCAAGGGCCTGCTCCTCATACTGCGAATCCACCTCGAACACGCGCCAGACGCTGGCAGGAAGGAGGGGGGCTATCTGCGCAAAGGGCACGTGGCCATAGCCCGGGGGCTGGTGGTCTGTGAGCCCCACGCAATCGTGCAGGTGTATCCCCAAGAGCCGATTGCCGTAAGCCTGGAGCCACGATTCCTGGGACCAGAAGCCCATCACGGCCAGACGAAAGGCATGGCCGGCATCGTGCCAGTAGCCAACGGTCGGAGCGAACGTGTCAAGAAGCTCCGCGAGCTCCGGAAAAGAGGGCAAATCGCGAAAGTGCGCACGGTTCTCCAGGGCGATCCGCACCCCGAGCGCCTGCGCGCGTGCCGCCAGCCGCGACAGCGCTTCTCGGACCCATTCGAGGTGGCGCGGTGCAAGGGCGTCCCGCTTCCGCAAGAGCTCTTCGCGCAGCTCCGCGTAGGTGGGGGTGTCCGAGCGGCCGGCCTCGAAGAGCCGGTCCAGCTCCCTTTCCAGGGGGCCGAGCGGTTCGACGTTCCCCGCGTGGAGGACGACGATCTGTGCGCCTCGTGCGGCCGCTTCCTCGAGCGAGCGAGCCACCAGGTCTTCCGCCCGTGCCCGCGCTTCCGCCTCCACCGCGCTCAGATCGGCCTCCCGGAGAGGATGAGGCCCGGGGGGCCCCGGAAAGGGCGCGTGCACACTGCTTGGGAGAAGGCCGCTTTGTTGCAACGCCTCATCGACCGCGGGCAGGGAATCTTCGGTCAGGCGGTAGCCGAGTTCGACGTAGCGGAAGCCGAGATCGCGCGTACGTTGTGCGAGGAGGTGAAGCAAACTTCCGTTCTGTTCCCACCACATGGTGGACAGAGCTACTTTCATTCCTTTCCTCTCCGCAGCGCCTCGAGGGCGCGCCGGGCGGCATCCTGTTGCGCCGCCTGTTTGCTGGGGCCTTCCCCCACACCGAGCACCCTGTCGCCCAACCGTACCTCGACGCGAAACATGCGCGCGTGGTCCGGTCCCCAGGAAGCCAGGGTGCGGTACTCCGGCGTCCGGTTGTACTGCGCCTGCAGGTGAATCTGGAGCGCGCTCTTGAAATCGAGCGGTTTCCGCTCGTGCCAGCGTTCCGCCTCCGCTTCGAGAAATCGAGCCACAAAGGAACGCACAGCCTCGAGACCAGCATCCAAGTAGATCGCTCCGATCAATGCTTCGAACGCACCGGCGAGGATGCTCGCCCGTTCCCGTCCCCCGTCGTTTTCCTCGCCTCGACCCATGACGAGGAAACGGCCTAGTCCGAGCGAGCGGGCAAAGCGGGCCAGGGTCTCCGTCCGTACAAGAGCAGAGCGAAGCAAGGTCATCTCGCCCTCACCCTTCTCCGGATGATGGTGAAACACATATTCTGCGGCGAGCGCATCCAGGACCGCGTCGCCCAGGAACTCCAGGCGGTCGTTCGAGCTCAAGCGACTATCGGGATTCTCGTTCAGGAAGGAGCGGTGCACGAGTGCCTGAAAGAGGAGGGACCGGTCTCGGAAGGTGAGGCCAAGGGCACGCTCCAAGATGTCCAATTCTTCTTCCATCTGGGCCTCTACCCCTCGTAGCGCGCAAAGATCAGACTCACGTTGTGACCGCCGAATCCCAGGGAATTGGTCAACGCGACCCGCACGTCCGCGCGGCGCGCAACGTTGGGGACGTAATCCAGATCGCACTCGGGGTCCGGTACCTCGTAGTTGATGGTCGGGTGAATGACCCCCGTGAGGATCGTCTGGATGCAGGCGATCGCCTCGATGGCCCCTGCGGCGCCGAGGAGGTGGCCGACCATCGATTTGGTCGAGCTGATCGCCAGCCGATAGGCGTGTTGCCCGAACACCGCCTTGATGGCCTGGGTTTCGGCCACATCATTCAGCGGCGTGGATGTGCCGTGGGCGTTCAGGTAGTCGACCTCCTCGGGGGAGAGGCCGG
>JBMFPK010000223.1:0-4359 GCA_049969155.1 Chloroflexia bacterium
CGGCACCGCGTGGTGCACAGCCACCAGGGTTGCTCCGTGCACGAGCCGCGAATCCGCCAGGTCGTGCAGCGTTTCCCCGAGGTTCGGGTCACCGTACGGCGGGTCCACGAAGATTATATCGTATTTTTTCCCCTGATGCATCTCGCTGCGCAGGAAGGCCTGCACGCGGGTCTGGAAGACGTGGCCGCGCTCCGCCAGGCGGGTGTGCTCCAGGTTCTCCTGGATGATTCGGCAGGCCCCGGCGTTCACCTCGACAAAGTCGGCCCACTCGGCGCCCCGGGAGAGCGCCTCGATCCCGAGCGAACCGCTGCCGGCATACAGGTCGAGCACGGTTCCAGAGATGCCGCCGAGCAGCCCCTCGAGGAGGGCAAAGAGCGAGCCCCGCACCTTCTCGAGCATCGGGCGGGTGCGCAGCCCTTTGGGGGCTTTCAGGCGATGGCCTTTGGCGGAACCGGTAATCACGCGCATCCTGCTCTCCAAAGTCTTTGGAAAACTGTCCTGCGGAACGCTCAGCTGATCTCGAGCTCGTGGCGCCAGAAAGCGGCGAGGCGTTCCGCCAGCAGGGCGTGTTCGGGTCGGGCCAGCTCCGGATCCGCCGCCAGGATCCGTTCCGCCTCCCGTCGTGCCAGCTCGAGCACGCGGGTATCCCCCAGGGTAGCCACCTTCAGGTCGGGCATGCCGCTCTGCCGCGTGCCAAAGAACTCCCCCGGACCGCGCAGCTCCAGATCGATCTCCGCCAGGGCAAAGCCGTCCTGGGTCTCCTCGATGGCCTTCAACCGCTCGCTCCCCAGTTCGTCCGAGCTGGCCAGGAGGATGCAGTAGGACGGGTACTCTCCACGGCCGACGCGGCCCCGAAACTGGTGCAGCTGGGCGAGCCCGAAGCGCTCCGCGCCCTCGACCATCATCACCGTGGCGTTGGGGACGTCGATCCCCACTTCCACGACCGGTGTGGTCACCAGGACCTGGGTCTGGCCGTCCCGAAAGCGGCGCATGATGCGCTCCTTTTCGGGGCCGGACATCCGCCCGTGGAGGAGGTCCAGCCTCAGGTCGGGAAACACCTCGCGCTGGAGGCGGTAGAACTCTTCCGTGGCCGCAGCCACCTCGAGCTTTTCCGATTCCTCCACCAGGGGACAGATGATGAACGCCTGGCGGCCCTGGCGCACTTGCTCCCGGATGAAATCGTAGGCGCGCTGACGTTCCGCGTTCGAAAGCCAGCGCGTGCGCACCGGCTGCCGCCCGGGGGGCATCTCGTCGATCACTGAGAGGTCCAGGTCTCCGTGAAGGGTCAGGGCCAGCGTACGTGGGATGGGGGTGGCGGTCATAACCAGGAGGTGGGGATTGAAGCCTTTCTGGTGGAGCGCTTGGCGCTGCAGCACGCCGAAGCGGTGCTGTTCGTCGATCACCACGAGCCCCAGGTTGGCAAAGATCACCCCCTCCTGGATCAGCGCGTGGGTGCCCACGACGATGTCCACCGCGCCTTCGGCGATGGCCTGGCGCAGTTCCCGTTTCTCCCGCTCCTTCATGCTGCCGGTCAGGAGGGCAATGCGGATCTCCCCGCCGGCCGGCTGTTCCCCCAGCCCCAGGAGGGCCTTCATCTCCACAAGCCGCCGTGCGCGTTCCGGATCCTGTACTTCCCGGGTCTCCGCCGATGCCGCGGCGGAAGCGCTCGGCCGGCCAGGCACCTCCAGGCCGGAGAGGAGGGAACGGAGCGTGCGTTCGTGTTGCTCCGCGAGGATCTCGGTGGGGGCCATCAGGGCGGCCTGCCGCCCGTTCGCTACGGCCACCAGCATCGCCGCAGCGGCGACGACCGTCTTGCCCGAGCCGACGTCGCCCTGGAGCAGCCGGCTCATCGGGACGGGTCTCCCCAGGTCCGCCAGGATGTCGGCCAGCGCGCGCTCCTGGGCGGCGGTGAGGGCGAAAGGAAGGCGCTCCCGGAAAGCGAGCAGCAGTTCCAGGTCGACCCGAAGCGGATGGCCGGGGCTCTCCTGCCACTCCCGTTTCCGTTGTAGCACGCCCAGCTGGATGAGCAGCAATTCGTCGAAGGCCAGGCGATGGCGGGCCTGTGCCAGGTCTTCCTGGCGATCGGGGAAGTGGATCTGACGTAGCGCGCGCGGGAGATCCCAGAGCCCCGCCCGCCGGCGGACCTCCTCGGGCAGCGGGTCCGGAACGCGATCCGCCCACTGGTCCACGATCCGCTTCATCAGCCGCCGCATGCCCCGCGGTCGGAGATCGCCTCCCAGCGGGTACACGGGTACCAGGCGGCCGGTGTGGATCAGCTCTTCGTCGTACGGTTCCCATTCGGGCGATTGGAGCGTCAGGCGACCCCGGTACTGGTCGACACGGCCGCTGAGCACGATCTGCATCCCAGGGCGAAGCGAACGCAACAGATAGGGCTGGTTGAACCAGACCGCCTCGATGGCCCCGCTGTCGTCGCTCACCAGGGCGGAGATCAGGGTGCGCCCGCTCCAGGTCTGACGCTGCTCCACCTGCCGCACGGTGGCGATGATCGTCTCGGTGCAACCGTAGCGGAGGGCAGCGATCGGCTGCAGCGAGCTAAAGTCGTCGTAGCGGCGCGGGAAATGGTAGAGGAGGTCGCGGATCGTGTGCAGCCCGAGCCGCTTGAGCGACCGCAGGTAGGCCGCGTTGATCCCGCCGGCCTGCTCAATAGGGGAATCCAGCGTTGCCCCTCTGGGAGGCGGAGAGGTGCGTCGGACGCGAGAGGGCTTGGCAGGGCGTGCAGTCGGTTGCGGCAGAGTGAGAGGGCGTCCGGCCGGGAGGAGCACTTCCCGTGCCGCGCCCGCAGGAGGAGCGGTGGGGAGCGCTCGCCCTTCGCCGTCCCGCAGCGCTCGGTAGGCCTGCCGGAGGGCAGCAAGCGCCCGGGTCAGCCGCAGCTCGCGGGCGGAGCGCACGAGATGGTCGTAGTTGGACAGCTCTTCCGCCACAAAAGAAACCAGTTCCTGGGGGAGGCCCAGGGGTGTCGCCTGGGTACACCATTCCCGCACCAGAGCACCCAGGCCGGCCTCCGCAGCCGTGTTGCGGTATCCGTCTTTTTCCTCGGCCGCCAGGACGCGGCCCAGACGCGCCAGGTGCTCCAGCTGGCGCGTCCGCTGATCCTCCATCGCTAGGCTCTCCGCAGGATGCCGGTCAGGCATCCCATGCCTCCTGCGGCCCGTCGGAGTGCGCCGATCTCCAGCTCCACGCAGGCGATGCCTGCCGCCTCGTAGAGTTCGCGCGCCCGGGGGCAATCGGCCGGCATCAGGATACGGTACGGTTCCAGGGGGACAAAGTTGAGCGCCATACGCACGCGCAGCTCCTCTTCCTCCGGCGGGAAAAGGACGCGGAAGCCGCGGCGCTGGAGCGCGTCCACCGCCTCCTGGGGCACGCGCCAGGGCCAGGCGACCGCCAGGTCCGGTCCGGCAAAGTTCAGCACGCCGAGCAGGTGCATGCTCCCGTGGGCCAGGCCCACGCGGATCACCTCGATCCCCAGGGAGCGGAGCACGCCTTCCACCTGCGCGGCCCCTTCGGCGTTCGTGCGCAGCCCCGTGGCGAGGATCACCGTGCGCTCATCCACCCAGAGGGCATCCGCCCCCTCGAACGTTCCGCGACCATGTACGCTGAGGAGGATGGGGATCCCCAGCGCGGCAAGCTTCTGTGCGACGGCGCGTTCCTCCCCCGCGCGCACCGTGGAAGCTGGCCGGGCCAGGATGGCACCCTCCGGCGTCATGAAGAAGAGGTCCCGACAGAACATCGTGTTCGGAGGCACGGGCCCATCCGGGTCGAGGAAGTGCACCTCCACCCCGGCCTGCCGGTAGGCGCGCTCCAGTTCCCGGTGCTCCCGCCGCATCGCCTGCGGATCCAGCGGCTCCAGCATGAGGGCGCGGTCGTGCTCGGCCAGTCCCTCGACCTCCACCCCGGGGCGGTGCAAGAGCACCGCTTCCAGGCGGCCCCATTCGCTGGATACCCGAAAGTCCCCCCAGATCGTCCCCATCTCCTCGTGCAGAGAGGTGGTCCGCGGCGACCAGCCGCTTCCGCCGTACGCTGCCGGCAACGGTGCCCCCGCGTTCATCGCTCGGCCTCCAACGCCATCACCTTTTCCACCCGGCGGGCGTGGCGCCCTCCCTGAAAGTCCGTCTCCAGCCACACCCGCAGGACGTCTCTGGCGAGCTCGACGCCGACGATCCGTCCCCCCATACAGAGGACGTTCGCATCGTTGTGCTGGCGGCTCAGGCGGGCCGAGGCGCACTCGTGGCAGACGACGGCCCGGATGCCGCGCACCTTGTTCGCCGTGAGCATCGCGCCCAGACCGGTCCCGCAGCAGAACACGCCCCGCTGGAATTCGCCCGCGGCCACCGCGCGGGC
>JBMFPK010000224.1:0-4349 GCA_049969155.1 Chloroflexia bacterium
CAGGAGGAAGCCGGTCGGTGCCTTCAGTGTTCGTCGCTGTGCGACCGCTGCGTCGATGTGTGCCCGAACCGCGCGAACGTGGCCTTCACCATCGCGCCCTTCCGGCGGCTGCTGCCGGTCTTTCGGTTCTGTGACGGAGGCATCCTCGGGGTTGCAACGGAGGAAGTAGTGGTGGCGCAGGAACGGCAGATCCTCCATCTGGCCGACCGGTGCAACGAATGCGGGAACTGCGCGACCTTCTGCGTGCACCAGGGACGTCCCTACCGCGAAAAGCCACGCCTGTTCCTGGACGAAGCGGCGTTCCGCCAGGAGACGGACAACGCATTCTTCTTTTCGGGAAACACGATCCGCTACCGCGAGCACGGGGTGGAGATGGTGCTGTCTTTGGAGAAGGATGGCTTTCTCTTCGAGGACCAGCGGGTGCGTGCGCGCTTCTCGGCCGATGGATCTTTGCAAGAAGCCTCGCCGGTGGCAGCTTTTGAAGGGGAGGTTTCCCTCCGGCCTGCACTCGAGCTGTGGGTTGTCCTGCGGGGGGCGCACGAGGCGCTTCCTTTCCTTGCAGCAGGCAAGGAAAGGGGCCCAGCTCCGTGACAAAGGAGGTGGCTGTGGAACACGATGCAGGGTGCCTGTTCCTGCATGCCCGGGTAGCGACACTGGGGGCCGAGCCGCGGCTCCTGGAGGACGGGGCGGTGCTCATCCGGGGAGGAAAGATCGCCGCGCTGGGGGCTAGCGGGGAGATGGCCCAGCGGTATCCAGACGCGGAACGACGGGATCTAGGGGGCCGGCTCCTGATGCCCGCCGCCAGCTGTGCGCACACCCACTTCTACGGCGCCTTTGCCCGAGGGATGTCGCTCCCAGGGGAGCCGCCCTCGACCTTTCCGCAGATCCTCGAACGGCTGTGGTGGCGGCTGGACCGGGCACTCACGCTGGAGGACATCCGCTACTCCGCGCTCGTTTGCCTCATCGATGCCGTTCGCCACGGGACCACGACCCTGGTGGACCACCACGCAAGCCCGAACGCGATCGAGGGTTCGCTCGACGTCATCGCGGAAGCGGTGCGTCAGAGCGGTGTCCGGGCCTGCCTCTGCTACGAGGTGAGCGACCGCGACGGGCCGGAGCGTGCCAAGGCGGGAATCCAGGAGAACCTCCGGTTTGCGCGGGAGAACCGGGATGCGATGCTGGCGGCGACCTTTGGCCTCCATGCTTCCCTGACCCTCAGTGAGCGGACGCTTGCCGATGCCGTTTCCGCAGCTGCGGAACTGGGCCTCGGTTTCCACATCCACGTCGCCGAGGACCTTGCGGACCAGGAGGACGCGCTGCGCCGGTTCGGCAAGCGCGTGGTGCACCGGCTGCACGAGGCCGGTGTGCTCGGTCCGAAGACCCTCGCCTGCCACTGTGTGCACGTGGACGATGAAGAGATCGCCCTCCTGGCCCGGACGGGCACCTGGGTAACCCACCAGCCGCGTTCCAACATGAACAACGCGGTGGGGGTTGCCCCCGTGGGGAGGATGCGGCGCGCGGGCGTGCGGGTTGCGCTGGGGAACGACGGCTTCTCCAACGAGATGTTCGCGGAGATGAAAGCGATGTATCTTGTGCACAAGCTGGCCGCTCGCGACCCCCGCGAGATGCCGGCAGACGAAGTTTTCCGCATTGCGTACGGAGGGAATGCGGCACTTGTGCGCGCCTTCTGGCCGGGCCTCCGACTGGGCGAACTGTCCGAGGGCTGCGCTGCGGATCTGGTCGTCCTCGACTACCATCCGACGACCCCACTCACGGCAGACAACTTGCCTTGGCACCTTCTCTTCGGCCTGGAGGCGTCGGCGGTTTACGGGACCGTGTGCGCCGGCCGTGTCCTGATGTGGGACCGGCGTCTCGTGACCTTGGACGAGGAGGCGATCACTGCGCAATCGCGGGAACGGGCGATGAGGCTCTGGCAAAGGGTCTGAACGGCTTGCAAGGGCGACCTCCGTTCGGCGTGATCGGGCTGGGTGGAAGGGGTGGCTCTGGACGGAAAGGGCGCAAGTGTGCTTGGCCGCGGGAGTGGGACACTACCGGGACAGGAGGCTACATTGAACGCACAGAAACGGGGTTTGCTGCTTCTCATCCTTTCGGGAGCAGTCGTTTTCATCCTTTTCGTGCTCACGGTGCTGGCTGGGTTCC
Organism: Chloroflexia bacterium; assembly: GCA_049969155.1. Lineage (GTDB taxonomy): Bacteria > Chloroflexota > Chloroflexia > DTKN01 > DTKN01 > DAOTVY01. The sequence continues at coordinate 2,161 of JBMFPK010000224.1, forward strand.
GCCGGAACCAAGCATGGGAGGTGCTCCTCCTTTCCCTGGCAGCGGGGCTCTCGGGAATCGCCTTTACCTTGTCGCTCCATCGCATCATGCGGCCTCTGCGCGAGGCTTGGGCGGAAAAAAACGCCTTCAAAGAGGCAGAGCAGGAGGTATACCAGATCGCTCGGAACTTGCAGCAGAACCTCGATCGCCTGCTTGTGGAGCGCGATCGCTCGGAACTGCTGCGTCAGACGCTTCAGGAACTGAGCACCGCTCCAGACCCCCGTCAGGAGCTGGACCGGATCCTGCACAGGGCTATGCGGGCCGTCGGGGCCCGGTGGGGCAGCATCCTCCTGATCGATGAAAAGGGGCAGCTGGGCGAAGCGTTCCTCTCCCGCGCGAGCGACTCGGACAAGAGCAGACTGCGTACGGCCAAGATCCTGGACAAGGGGTTCGCCGGCTGGGTGGCGCGGAACCGTCGCGGGAGCATCATCTACGACACCATGAAGGATCCGAGGTGGCTGACGTTCAACGAAGATGAGGAGAAAGCACGTTCCGCGGTGGCGGTTCCTTTTCTCCCGCGCCAACGGGTGCTCGGGGTGATGGTGCTCAGCGACCCGGAGCCTCACCGCTTCGACGATAAGGATCTCTCCCTCTTGAGCCAGCTGGGCCAACAAGCGGCCATTTGCCTGGAGAACGCCGAGCTGTACATCGCCGCCTCGAGCGAGCGCCGGAAGCTCGCTGCCATCCTCGAGGGTACGGCGGACGGAATCCTCGCGGTCGACGGGGAAGGAAAGGTCAGGCTGGTCAATCCGGCTGCCGAACAGGCGCTGGGGGTCCAGGCGAAAGAAGTCGTGGGACGTCCCTTTCTGGAGGTCGTCCCACACGCGGAGTTGGCCGATCTGTTCGAGCAGGCCAGCAGGCGAGGAGAGGCGGTGGTGGGGGAGATCGCCACTGCGGACGGACGCGTGCGGAACGCCAACGTCTCCCCGATCCCGGAAGTTGGCTGGGTCGCCATCCTGCACGATGTGACCTACTTGAAAGAGCTGGACCGTCTGAAAAGCGATTTCGTCGCGACCGTTTCGCACGATCTCCGCTCCCCGCTTACCAAGCTGCGGGGTTATGCAGACCTGATCGCCGAGGAGACCCGTCTAAGCCCCCAGCAGCGTGAAGCGGTGCGCCGGATCCAGGCCACTATCGGGGAGATGACGGAGCTGGTGAACGACCTTCTGGAGCTGGGGCGCATCGAGGCGGGTATCGGCATGGAGATGTCGCCCTGCCGGCTGGAGGAGGTGGTGCTGGAGACAGCCGACTCCTACCTCCTGCAAGCACAGCAGGCCGGCCTGACGCTTCGCACAGAGATCGAAGGTGGGCTGGGGCCCGTCATGGGGAACGCGGCCCGGTTGCGACAGGTGGTGTCCAACTTGCTCGACAATGCGATCAAGTACACCCCGGCCGGTGGGAGCGTAACCGTGCGTCTCGCGCGCCAGGACAGGGAGCTGATGGTCACGGTTGCGGACACCGGGATCGGGATTTCTCCGCAGGATCAGGAGCAGCTGTTCCAGAAGTTCTACTGTGTACGGTCCCCGCAGACGGCCGACGTGCCCGGGACCGGGTTAGGCTTGGCCATCGCCCGTTCCATCGTCGAACAGCACGGGGGCCGGATCTGGGTGCGGAGTACGCCGGGGCAGGGGAGCGTTTTCGGGTTTGCGCTGCCCGAACTTGCCGCACCCCTGGGTCCGTCTCCTGAGGGAGAGTCGGCGGCGAGCCCCTGAACTCGGGCGTCCGCAAGGCGCACACATCCCGTCGCTTCGGGGTCGCCCCGGTTGGCGTTCGGACAGGGAGACAGGGAAGGCCGGGCGTTGGGGCCGGCCTTCCCTGTGTCGCCGGGGTCATCTGCCTGGCGCTCAGGGCGCTGGTGGGAGGGGAGGGCGTTTGCCGGCGAGGTGGAGGGAGACGATCTGGGGGACGCCGTTGATTTCGCGCTGCCAGACGACGGATTCGCCGAAGAGGGTGGGGTTGGTTTCGTTGGCGGGGTGGTTGCTGACGAGGAAGGGCTGGTTGGAGGAGAGGTCGAAGGCGTAGATATCGAAGAGGGAGGAATCGAAGGAGCGGCCTTCGGCCCAGACGACGAGGTTACCGTGGATAGCGGGGGCGTGGGAGAGCCAGCCTTGGAAGAGGGTACGGGATTGGTGGGAGGGGAGGTGGAAGAG
>JBMFPK010000225.1:0-4343 GCA_049969155.1 Chloroflexia bacterium
GGTTGCGGCCGACGGGCTTTGTGCCACGCTGTCTGGATCAGCTCGCGGCGATGGGCGAGGTGCTTCCGACCTCGATCTTCCAGCCCGAGGGAAGGGTCCGCTTTGGCCCCTGAGGTGTAAGGAGGCGGGATGCTGATCGGGGAACGTGTCCGGCTACGGGCGATCGAGCGGGAGGACCTCCCGCGTTGTGTCGCCTGGCTGAACGACCCGGAGGTCGTCCGTTACCTTACCCTTTACCTGCCGCTTTCGCGCGAGGATGAGGAGCGGTGGTTCGAGGGGTATCTTCAGGATCCCAGACGCAAGGTGCTCGCGATCGAGGCGGAAACCGGAGAGCACATCGGCAACATCGGGCTCGAGGAGATCGACTGGAAGAACCGCTGTGCCGAGCTCGGCATCTTTATCGGTGAGAAGGACCGCTGGGGCCAGGGCTACGGCACGGATGCCGTGCGCACTCTGTTGCGCTTTGCCTTCGAAGAGCTGAACCTGAACCGCGTGCAACTGCACGTGTTCGCCTTCAACGAACGCGCCCGTCGCTGTTACATACGCTGTGGTTTTGTGGAGGAAGGGCGGCAGCGTCAGGCGCACTATACGGAAGGCCGCTACCACGATGTGATCCTGATGTCGATCCTGCGCGCAGAGTGGGACGCGCTTCAGGCGGACCCCTGCGCCAGGAGTGCGAAGGGAAAGCCAGGAAACCGTGGATCTCCGGTGCCTCCGTGAAGAACGGCGGCCAGAGGCCGGAACAAAACCGGGACAAAAAACTCCCCCTGGCGGGCGGGGCCTCCTAGTGAGGGCGTCCGTCCACCAGGGGCACTAGGGGAAGGGAGTATTTACATTATACAGGGAATCCGCGATTTTGTCAAGTCGAGCTCGAAAGGAGACCAGCTGTGGAGCGCTTTCGCGAATATGCTCGGATGCACCTAAAGGAAGCTGTGGAGGAGCTCTCCGCCCTCTGCGCGCTGCCCAGCGTGGCAGGCCGGCCGGCCGCCCTGCGCGAGACCGCTCAGCAGGTGGCCCGCATGCTGGAAGCCTCGGGCCTGGAGGCGCACCTGTTCGAGACGGACGACGGCGCCCCGATCGTCTGGGGCGAGCGGCTCGTCCCGGGCCGGCCGACTGTCCTGTTCTACGACCACTATGACGTCCAGCCCCCCGGGGACGAGGCCGCCTGGCGGTTTCCCCCCTTCGCGCCGCGCTTCTACCGCAACCGCCTCTACGGTCGCGGCGTGGTGGACAACAAGGGGAACCTGGTCGCTCGCCTGTGGGCGCTGCGCGCCTGGAACGCGCTCGCCGGAGGCCCTCCGGTGGGCGTCCGCTTCCTTGTGGAAGGCGAGGAGGAAAGCGGTAGCCCGCACCTCGGCGCCTTTGTGGAAGCGCACGCGGATCGCCTGCGCGCCGACGGCTGCATCTGGGAAGCGGGCGACATCAGCAGCCGCGGACGGGCGCACCTCTACCTGGGCATGAAAGGCGTCCTCAGCGTGGAACTGGAAGCCCGCGGGGCCGCAGCGGACCTCCACTCCGGCTGGGCCACAATCGCGCCGAACCCGGCCTGGCGGCTTGTGTGGGCCTTGAGCCGCATCAAGAGCCCGGACGAGGAGATCCTCATCGAAGGGTTCTACGACCGGGTCGAGGGGCCTACCCACGAGGAGATCCGGCAAGCCCGGCGGATCCCCTTCCCGGAGGAAGAGGTGTTGCGCAACTGGCAGGTCCCCCAGTTCCTTCAGGGGCTCACCGGAGGGAACCTCCTCCTCTGCCAGTTCTACTCCCCCACGGCGACGATCAACGGCTTCGAGGCCGGCCGCATCGATGAGGGCGTGCGCACGGTCGTGCCCGCCGTCGCCCGGGCCCGCCTCGACTTTCGCCTCGTCCCCAAGCAGGAGCCCGAGGAGATCCTGGATCTGCTCCGCAAGCACCTCGAGCGCGAAGGGTACGGCGACATCCAGGTGCGGCAGCTCGGGATGGCCTTCCGGCCGTTCCGGACCGATCCCCGGGCTCCCTTCGTGCGCGCGGTCGTCGAGGCCACCCGGGCCGCTTTCGGGTGTGGCCCCGCGCTCTTCGCGACCTCCGGAGGATCCGGGCCGATGGCCCAGGTCGGCGGGACTTTGGGGCTCCCTATCGTGAGCCTGGGGATCGGCCATGCCGGGGCCAACATCCACGGGGCAAACGAGAACCTTCTCCTCCGGAACCTGGAGCGCGGCATTGTCCACGTGGCCGCGATCCTCGAACGGCTGGCGGAGGGATTGCCGGCGTGAGCGGGGCGCCGCTCTGTTCGGTCATCGTGGTCAATTGGAACGGCCGAGAGCTGCTCGGTCCCTGCCTGGAAGGTCTGCGGGAGCAACGCTGGCAGGACTTTGAGGTGCTGCTGGTCGACAACGCGTCGAGCGACGGCTCCGCGGCCTGGGTGCGGACGCACTTTCCCGAGGTGCACGTGATCGAAAGCGCGCGCAACCTGGGCTTCGCGGGCGGCGCGAACGTGGGCTTTGCCGCAGCCCGGGGAGAATACCTGGTCGTCCTGAACAACGATACGCGGCCTGAGCCGCAGTTTCTGGAGGCACTCGTCGAGGCCGCTCGGGAAGATGCCCGGGTGGGCATGGTTGCCGGTGTGCTCGTGTTCGCCCACCGGCCCGACCATATCGCATCGGCGGGCATCCGTATGCAGTGGGACGGCGTCGCGATCGACCATTTGGCTGGCCAACCCCGATCCTCCCTTCCCGATGCCCCAGTGGAAGTCTTCGGCCCGAGCGGCGGAGCCGCCCTCTACCGCCGTGCGATGATCCGGGAAATCGGCCCGTTCCGCGAGGAACTTTTTGCCTACCTCGAGGATGCCGAACTAGCCTGGCGCGCCCGGCTGGCCGGCTGGCGGTGTCTCCTGGCGCCTGGCGCCGTCGTCCGCCACGTCTATTCGGCCACCAGCGGCCTAGGCTCCCCATTCAAATCGTTCGCCCTTGCCCGCAACCGCCTGCTGCTCCTTTTCCTTGTCCTCCCGGGCGGCCTGTGGCTTCGCTTCTTCCCCTTCATTGCGGCATACGACCTGTCCGCCTGCGCGTATGGGCTGCTGGTCGGGGACCTGCAGGTCGTGCGCGGCCGGTTCGCAGCCCTGCGCGCCCTCTCGGGCCTCTGGGGAGAACGGCGTGCCCTGCAGAAACGGCGGCGGGTCGCTTTGCGGGACCTTGCGCGGCTTCTCGACCCGCCGATGGCTCCCTGGTCTGTCCTGCGACTGCGGCGCGCGATCGCGCGCCTCGCCGGAGCGATCTGAACATGCGCGAGGAGGTGCGATGCCTGCCGAACGCCTCTACTACGACGATCCCTTCCTTTGGAGGTTCTCCGCCCGCGTGACCGGCCGAAGGACCCTCGCGGGCCGGCCGGCTGTGGCTCTGGATCGGACAGCCTTCTACCCGACCTCCGGCGGCCAACCTCACGACCTGGGGACGATCGCGGGCATCCCCGTGCTCGAAGTGGTCGAGGAGGACGACGAAATCTGGCACATCCTTTCCGATGAACTGCCACAAGAAGAGGTCACCGGCCAGGTCGACGGCGAACGTCGCTTCGACCATATGCAGCAGCACACCGGGCAGCACATCCTTTCGCAGGCCTTTCTCGAACGGTGTGGGGCGCGGACGGTCGCCTTCCACCTGGGAGCCACCGAATCCACCGTCGACCTGGATCGGGTGGACCTTTCGCCAGAAACGCTCCATGCAGTCGAAGAGCGCGTCAACGAGATCATTTTCCAGGATCGACCCGTGATCGCCCGCTTTGTCTCGCCGGAGGAACTGTCCCAATTGCCGCTGCGCAAGCCGCCCCGTGGACGTGAACGCGTGCGCGTGGTCGAGGTCGAGGGGTACGACTGGACGCCCTGCGGGGGAACGCACTGCACGCGCAGCGGCCAGGTCGGCCTGCTGCGCATTCTCCGAGCGGACCGACAGAAGGACGAGACGCGCATCACCTTCCTGTGCGGCTGGCGAGCCGTGCGCGACGCGCGCTGGAAGCACGAAGCGCTGACCCGGGTGGCGACTTCCCTCAGCGTGGGGATCCCCGACCTGCCGGAGACGGTGTCGCGGCTCGCGGCGTCGGTGGAGGAGCTGCGTCGAGCGCTCGCCTACGCCCAGCGCCGGCTCCTGCAAGCCGAAGCCTCGGAGCTGTACCGAGAAGGGGAGATACTGGGTGAGGCGCGCCTGGTGGTCGCCCACTGGAAGGATCGGCCCTGGGAAGAGGTCCGCACGCTGGCCCGGGCGATCGCCGCACTTCCCGGAGGAGTCGCCCTCCTGGGGGTAACCGGCGAGAGCGCCCGCCTCTGCTTTGCGCGGGCGGAAGGCCTGCCGTGGGACATGGCTGCCCTGGTGCGCGAA
>JBMFPK010000226.1:0-4327 GCA_049969155.1 Chloroflexia bacterium
ACCCGCCGGGGATACCGGTTCCTGCAAAAGCTCCTCGCACTCAAACCCGATGCGGAGCTGATCGTGTTCAGTTTTCGGGAGGAACCGTGGGAACCACCCTTTATGGACGACATCCGTGAGCTTGCGGAATCCCGGGGACACCGTTTCTACGAGGCCAGGAACGTGGGGAGCCGACGCTGGCAGGTGTTCTGGGAGGCCACGCCGGTGGATCTGATGCTGGTCGTCAGCTGGCGCTATCGCGTCCCCCCGGCGGTTTTCCGCCGGCCTCGAAAAGGCACGTTCGTGTGGCACGACGCGCTCCTGCCGGCCTATCGGGGCTTTTCCCCTACGGTCTGGGCGATCCTGAACGGCGAGGACCAGACGGGTGCCACGCTCTTCGAGATGGCCGAGGAGATCGACAGCGGGGACATCGTGGATCAGGAGCGGGTCCCCATCGGGCCCGACGACCCGATCCGGGTGGTTATGGAGCGCGTGACCGAGGCGTATCTGGTGCTGCTCGAGCGCAACCTGGCGAAATTGCTCGCAGGAACCGCGCCGCGCCATCCGCAGGACCCGGCCCAGGCGACCTATACATGTAAGCGCCTTCCCCAGGACAACCGGATCGATTGGAGCGCTTCGACAAAACAGATCTACAACCTGATCCGGGCCGTGAGCGCTCCCTACCCAGGTGCCTTTACATACCTGGATGGGCACAAGATGATCGTCTGGGCGGCGCGGCGGCTTGAGCACGCGCCTCGTTACGTGGGACGCGTTCCGGGACGCGTGGTGGAGGTGCGCCCGGGGGAGGGGAGCGTAGTCCTGACCGGGGACGGAGCGCTCCTGCTTACCGAGGTGCAACTGGAGGGGATGCCCCCGATGTGCGCGTCCGAGGTCCTGATCAGCCTGAGCCAGACGCTCCGCTGAGAGGCGCCTGGAACACGGAGAGAGCCGAATGGCTGCAGCCTACCGCATACCGTTCAACCGTCCCTGCCTGGCCGGGCGCGAGCTTGCGTACATCGCGGACGCCGTGCGGTCCGGGCATGCTTCAGGGGATGGTCCCTACACGAAAAGGTGCCACGCGCTCCTGGAACAGGTCCTGGGAGTGCCGAAAGTGCTGCTCACCACCTCGTGCACACACGCGTTGGATATGGCGGCCCTGCTCCTGGAGATCGCCCCTGGGGACGAGGTCATTGTTCCATCGTTTACCTTTGTTTCCACGGTGAACGCCTTCGTCCTGCGAGGGGCCCGGCCCGTGTTCGCAGACATCCGCCCCGACACGCTCAACCTGGATGAATCGCGGCTCGAAGCCCTCATCACACCGCGCACGCGGGCGATCGCCGTCGTCCATTACGCCGGTGTAGGTTGCGAAATGGATACCATCCTGCAGATCGCCCAGCACTATGGGCTCGCCGTCGTGGAGGACAACGCCCACGGCCTCTTCGGCAAGTACCGCGGCCGCTACCTGGGAACGTTCGGATGCCTGGCGACACAGTCGTTCCACGAGACGAAGAACGTGACCTGTGGCGAGGGCGGGGCATTGCTGATCAACGATCCGCAGTACATCGACCGCGCGGAGATCATACGCGAGAAAGGAACCAACCGGAGCCGATTCTTCCGTGGACAGGTGGACAAGTATACCTGGGTGGACATCGGATCAAGCTATCTCCCCTCGGATATCCTGGCAGCATTCCTGTACGCACAGTTGGAGGAACGGGAGCGCATCCAGGCCCGGCGCCGCCACATCTGGGAATTCTACGCCCGCGAACTGCGCGATTGGGCAGAAGAGCACGGGGTCCGCTTGCCCGTGATCCCGCCGCACTGCGAGCAGCCGTACCACCTGTTCTACCTGCTCCTGCCGAGCCTGGAAGCGCGCACCCGGCTGATCGCGCACCTGAAGGAACGGGGCATCCTCGCCGTGTTTCACTACCTCCCGCTGCACCTTTCCCCTATGGGACAGCGGTTCGGGGGAAAGCCGGGCGACTGCCCGGTCACAGAGGAGGTGAGCGACCGGTTGCTCCGTCTGCCCTTCTACAGCGACCTCACCGACGAAGAGCTGACAGAGGTGGTCGAGGCCGTGCGCGCCTTCGACCCTCGCGGCTAGAGGCCCCCATGGCGGATTCAAGAGCGCCTTCCCCGGAGAAGATGGTGGCCGGTCTCTACGGGACGGCCGCCCCCGGGGTGCGCGCGTACGTCCGGCTTCGTCCATGGATCCTTCCCTTCGAGGCGATCGACCGCAGTGTCCCCCAGCGGGGCCTGATCCTGGATGTGGGGTGCGGATACGGCGTGCTGGCAAACTGGCTTGCGCTGAGCGCGCGGGAGCGCTTCGTCGTGGGGATCGACCGAGACGTGAAGCGCATCGTCGTCGCGCAGAGGACCGTCGGCAACCGGACGAACATTGCCTTCCTTGTGGCAGACGCGCTCCGCGTGCCGCTCGAGGCCTGGGACGGCATCGTCCTGACCGATTTCCTGCACCACCTTCCAAGGCCGGAACAGGACCGCTTCCTTGTCGAGGTGCACCGGAGGTTACGTCCCTGCGGGGTGCTGGCGATCCGCGAGGTCGGGGAGAGGCCTCGCTGGAAGCACCTGATGAGCCGCTTGGCCGACGGCGTGCTTTACCCCGGCGACCGCATCGCTTACCGACGGCCCTCGGAGCTGATCGCCTTCCTGGAGGGTCTGGGCTTTGCCGTCGAATGGCAACCCGACCACCCCGGGCGACCCTTCTGCACCTATCTGTACATCTGTCGCTTACGGGACAGGGATACTGCCCCGACCCCGTGAGGAGAGGAAGGAAATGAAATTGACTAGCCTGCACCTGTTGCTCACCTATCGATGCGACCGAGAGTGCGACCACTGCTTCGTCTGGAGCAGTCCCGTGGCAGAGGGAACGATGACCATCGCCTTCATCCGGGAGATTCTCGCCTCGGCGCGACGGTTGGGGAGCGTGCGGCGGAATCTACTTCGAGGGAGGCGAGCCATTCCTGTTCTATCCCCTGCTGCTGGCCGGGATGCGCCTGGCGAACAGCCAGGGGTTCGAGACCGGGATCGTGACGAACGGATACTGGGCTGTGGGCGTCGAGGAGGCGATCGCCGCGCTCGAACCGCTGGCCTCCCTGCGGCTGGTCGACCTCAGCGTGAGCACAGACCGTTTCCACGGAGAGGAAGAATCGGCCGAGTGGCGCCACATCCGGGAAGCCACCTCGCATCTGGGGATCCCCGTGGACACGATCTCCATCGCTCCCCCATGTGCTCCGGTACGCGAAGGAGATCTGCGCTTCCGCGGTCGGGCCGCCGAGCGGCTCGTGGCCGGCCTTCCGCTCGTCCCCTGGGATACGTTGAACAGCTGCCCGCACGAGACGCTGGACGACCCCACCCGGGTGCACGTGGATCCCTTCGGCAACGTGCACCTGTGCCAAGGCCTGCTCTTGGGAAACGTCAGGGAGCGGCCACTGGAGGAATGGGTGGAGGCCTACTGCCCGGAGGCGCACCCGATCGTCGGCCCACTGCTGACGGAAGGGCCGGCCGGCCTGGTCCGCCGTTACCACCTGCCCCACGCCGCAGCCTACGTGGAAGAATGCCACCTCTGCTACCGCGCACGCGAGGCGCTGCGCGCGCGTTTCCCCCAGTTCCTCGGACCCGACCAGGTATACGGCCGTACGATCGGACCGCCTCGACAGCGACCTGTAATTTCGGACACCTGCATTTGATGGGCAACCCGCACTTCGGTATAATGGGGCCGGAAAGCGAGGTGGGTCATGCCGAAGGTGCGCACCGTGTACGTCTGCCAGCAGTGTGGCTACCAATCCCCACGCTGGATGGGCCGCTGCCCCGAGTGCGAGAGCTGGGATTCGCTCGTGGAAACGCCCCTCGGGGAGGAAGAACGCCGGGGAACTACGGAGGTCTCGCTCGTCGGTGCCGCGCAACCACAGCCGATCACCGAGATCTCCACCGACGGCTACGAACGCATCGAGGTCCCGCTGGGCGAGTTCAGCCGTGTGCTCGGGGGAGGCATTGTGCCCGGGTCCGTGGTGCTCATCGGAGGCGACCCAGGGATCGGCAAGTCGACCCTGCTCCTGCAGGTGAGCGCGCTGGTCGCCCAGCGCGGCGAAACCGTCCTCTACGTCTCTGCCGAAGAGTCCGCCCAGCAGGTGAAGCTGCGCGCCCGCCGGCTGGGCACCATGCCGGCGAGCCTGTACGTGCTCTCGGAGACGAACCTGGATCGCATCCTGCAGCACATCGAACGGATGGCACCCGCGCTCGTCGTCGTGGATTCGATCCAGTCCGTCTACCTCGAGGCGCTTGCCTCGGCTGCGGGCAGCGTGAGCCAGGTGCGCGAAGGAGCGGCGATCCT
>JBMFPK010000227.1:0-4326 GCA_049969155.1 Chloroflexia bacterium
TCGCCGTAATCGCCCCGAACGGGCAGGCCAGGACGCACCGGTGACAGCCGCGGCACAACGCCGGATCGACGGCCGGGACCTCTCCCGGGTCGATCTGCACGAGCGCGCGGGTGCGACAGGCCCGCCGCGCCACGCAGAGCGCGCATGCGCGGCAAATTGCCGCCTCGACGTGCGGCACCCGCTCCAGCAGGATGCCCGTCATCGCCATGGTCGCCTCCTCGTATACCCCTAGGGGGTATTATACCACGGGAGGCGGCCGCTGTCAAACGGTGTGCTTTCGGCTCAGGACGGCCCGGGCGTACGCAACGTCCTCGCGGGTGTTCAGGTTGCGGAAGGAAAGGCCCTCCGGATCGAAACGTGTCCACTCCTCCACTTCGAGGTACTGCACGCGCACGGAGGGGAAGAAGGAGACGATCCGCCGCTCGCCCCGTTGGAGCACGCGCAGCATCGGCTCCAGGCAGAGGCGGCTGTAGATCGCGTGGAGTGGCTCCACGCGTTCGGGGTTCCCCGCCGACTCCTGCGCGTCTGCCGGGAGGCGGGGGATCAGGACGTCGTAATCGCGCGGTCGCGAGGCCATATACCGAAGGAGGGGTTCGTTCAGGAAAGGCATATCGCAGGCGACCACAAGCGCGTGTAACGTGTGGCAGGCCAAAAGTCCCGTGTAGATCGCTCCCAGGACCCCACTTCCGGGGAGAGCATCGTACACGGTGCGTGCCGACATGGCCGGCCAGGGTCGGGGGCGGTCCGCGACCACGAGCACCTCGTCACAGAGAGCGGCCAGCCGCTCGACGACGGCCTCGAGCAGCGTCGGTCCGGTGTCCCCCCAGAGGCGGAGGAGCGCCTTGTCCGTCCCCAGGCGCCGGCTTGCTCCACCTGCAAGCACGATACCGGAAAGAGGGGAAAGCTCCATCGGATCCTGCGCGTCCTCGTGGCCGTCCTGTGCCCGCTCGCCGTTCGGCTTCGACCGTCTGGCGCAAGCGGTGCGCTCCGCCCCGTGCCGGGCACTTGTTCCCAGCCGCTGCTACTCCATCCCCCCGATGTGCAGCTCGATCTTTCGGCCCTCGGCGTCCTTCAGGCCGGCCAGCAGGCCGCGCACGGCGCCCGCGAGCACGCGGCGCACGAACGGCTTCAAAGGGATCTCCCGGCCGTCCACCCGAAGCACCACCCTGGGGCGGCGCAGGAAGCGCGTTTCCAAGAGGTCCGCCACGGCCGCCGCATCCTCGAGGCCGAAATGCGGGCATGGCAGTTCCACCGGGAAATCGCTGACCACGGCCACGAGCTCCTCCGGCCTGCAGAGGAGCTCCCGGCTGCGCTCTGCGCGGGCCACCTCGATCTTCGGGAGGGCGCTGCGCTTGAACCCCTCCGCGAGCACGATGTCCAGGTCGTCGAAATAGCGCAGGGCGAGCGTCTCGAGCGGCAGCGGTTCCGTGGCAAAGAGGACGGACCCGTGCACGGAGGAGAGGGCCACCCGGCAGGCCCCTGCAAGCCGCAGCCGCCAGGTATCTTTCCCAGGCTGGTCGAGCTCGGTGCCATGGGCGTCGTGCTTGACCGCGCCGACCCGGTAGCCGCGTGTGACCAGCTCGGCGACCACTTTTTCGAGGAAGGTCGTCTTGCCGCTGCCGGACTTGCCCACAAAGCAGACGATCGGAACGCTCATTCCGGGCGGCCCTTCCGCTCGAGGAATTCGAGCACCACGGGGTCGATCCGGGGGCCTGGGACGAGCCGTTCTTCGAGGTTCTCCAGGCCCGCGAACTCGAAGAGCGCCTGGCGGGTGAGGTCGTCGAGAGGGGAGCCGGCTGGCCCGGTGCGGTACCCGAGCCTAGCGAGATGCTCCCGCACCCGCTCGAGCAGGTCCCCTTCCAGGGGCAGGAGGTCTTCCGGGCGCGGCTTCTGGAAGTAGATGCGGTGCAGGTGCAGGAGGCGTCTCAGTTCCTCGATCGGGCGGGGGTGGTCATCCACGCGCAGGTCGATGTAGCGGTCGCTTGTGCCGCCGTAGCCCCCGCTGGCCCGCACGACCAGGAGGGCTGCGGACTGCTGTCCCCGTCGGTCGCCTCCCGCTTCCTGTCCTGCGGTGAGGGCGGCCAGGAGCCGCTCGGCAAGCTCCCCCTGAGCTCTCTGGAAGGTCTCAGCCATCGCCTGGACGGTTTCCTCGCCCACCAGGATGTTCCCCTGGCAGCAGTATCCCTGCCCCACGAGGTGGCCTGCCCAAGAGAAGCATTCTTTCCCCGTGAAAGCCGCCGCCTGGCCCCGGGCATCTACGATGCCGAGCTGACGCTGCTCCCGCAGGGGGTCATCCGCAAGGAGCCGTTCGACGACTTCCGGCGCGGAGAGGCCCTGGGCGAGCAGTTCCAGGCCGCGGGGGCCGTAAGAAAGGTTCGAGTACGCCTGGGTAGCGATCGCGCCCACGCCGGCGCGCGCGGAAGGGACGTAAGCGCCGACGGCCAGGAACTTGCTCTGCACCGCGACGCCCAGGTCTCCGGTCGCGGGATCGAAGGCAACGATAGAAAAGGTGCTCGGGGTCGGCCGGCGATCGCCCATCGCATCCTCCCTGCCGTGTCGGCGGCGAACCGTTTCTGCGGACCGGCACCGGCTAGCCCTGGGTCTCCCGGAGCGTCCGTCGGAGGGCCTCACGCACCGCCTGCTTTTCCCGCTCTCCTCGGTCGAGCACCCGTGGGGGTTCGACGCGGGTCGTCGGGCGCAGGGCGGCAAAGCGCGCGACCAGGTCCTCGAGTGTCGCCTCGCCGGCCGGCGCTTCTTCTTCCGGTTCCTCCGGCTCGGGGGTCCACTCCGGCTCTTCCTCGAGGCGCATGCTCAGGCTGATGCGCTGGGTCTCGGGGTCCACGTCGAGCACGCGCACCTCGACCTCCTGTCCCACCTGGAGGACCTCCTGGGGGTGGCGGACGCTGCTATCCCCGAGCTCCGAGACGTGGATGAGTCCGTCCTTTCCCACACCCAGGTCGACGAAGGCGCCGAACGAGGCCAGGCTGGTGACGCGTCCGCGGACGATCGCGCCGGGCTGTAGCCGTGCGAGTTGCTCCGGGTCGTAGACGTTGCGCATGCTCAGGCGGATGCGGCCCGTCTTGGCGTCGACGTCCATCACGCGCACGCGCACGCGCTCGCCGATCTGGAGCACGTCACTGGCCTTCTCCGCCCCGCTGCGTCCGAGCTGGGAGAGGGGGACGAGGCCGTCGCGGCCGACGCCGATGTCCACGAACGCGCCAAAGCGGGTGAGGCTGGTCACGGTGCCGGAAAGGACGGTGCCCGGGCTGAGTGCGCGCAGCTTCTCCGGATCGGCCTCCGACTGCCCCTGCTCGCGCATGGTGAGGCTGATGCGCTTGCTCCGGGGATCCACCTCCAGCACGCGCACCGGGACGACGTCGCCGATCTGGACGACCTCCGTGGGGCTCGAGACCGGCCGGTCGCTCAACTGGGAGATATGCACCAGCCCTTCCCGGCCCACGCCGATATCCACAAAGACGCCGTAGATTGCGACGCTGGTGACCCTTCCCTCGACCCACATCCCGGGCTTCAGCTCCTTGAGGCTCTTCGGCCGTGCGAAGACACGTTTCTCCTCTGCTGCCTGATCGGGCAAGGCGGGTTGCTCGGGGTTGGTAAGCGGGGGAAGGATCTTCTCCTCGGCCAGGCGCTCCGACACAGATTTCGCTTGCTGTTCGGTCATGGGTTTGGTAGCCTCCTGTTCCGTCCGAACGAGAAGGGCGGCTCAGCGCCCCGGCCCCGTGGGCAGGGCCCTGTGTCGTCGGCGCGCAGCTGTTCTCGCACCGTTTCCGCGAGCCGCTGAGCCTGCATCTCGGTCAGACAGTAATATTCCCCACCGGCGGCCTCGGCGATCTTGCGGGCCAGGCCCCGGTTGAATGCTTCGTGTTCGGTATCGATCACCACGCAGCGGATGCCGCGCCGGCCGATCTGCTCCGCCAGGCGGCAGGCCTCCTCCTGGGGTGGAAGCCGGGTCATCGAGACGTTGCCCTGTCCGTCGGTGATCAGGACGAGCAACGGCATGGCCTCTCGATCCTGGCGCCGCACCTGTTCGAGCACCTGGTAGCCCAGGAGGAGGCCCCGGCTCAAGGGGGTTTTGCCGCCGGTGGGGATGTTCTCCAGCCGGCGTCGGGCGATCTCCACGCTGTTCGTGGGGGGCAAGAGGAGGTAGGCGGACTCTTTCTGGAAGACGACCATGCCGACGCGGTCGCGTCGCTGGTAGGCGTCCATCAGCAGGGAGAGGATTGCCCCCTTGGTGGCCTCCATACGCGCCTCTGCGGCCATGGACCAGCTCGCGTCGACCACGAAGAGGATGACGTTGCGTGCCCGATG
>JBMFPK010000228.1:0-1566 GCA_049969155.1 Chloroflexia bacterium
CGTGGTCGACGCCAACATGATCATCCCCACCGGCCAGAACCACCAGAACATCGAGGACGACATGGCGGCAATGATCCCTCAGATCCTCGACCGGCCCGAGGAGGAGATCCGGCTGCGACTGGAGATGCTCGTGCGGGCCTACGACCCATGCATCTCCTGCTCGACGCACTTGCTGCGGTTGGAGCTACGTGGGGAGAATGCGCGTCGATGAGCCGTGAGCGCGCGCCTGTGCTCATCCTGGGCCTGGGGAACCCCTGGTGGCGGGACGACGGGGTGGGGCCGGCCGCGGTGGAGGCGCTGGGCCGGCACCCTTTGCCCCCGGGGGTCGAGCTGCTGGACGGCGGCACCGGTGGGCTGGCGTTGCTCGACTGCATCGCCGGGCGGGAACACCTCCTGGTGATCGATGCCGCAGACCTCGAGGAGGCCCCGGGCACGGTCCGGCGCATCTTGCTGGAGGAAGCCGTCCTGCAGCGCAACGATGGGACCCTTTCGTTCCATCAGGCGGGGTTGGCGGAGGTGCTGGATCTGGCGCGAAGGCTCGACCTCGCCCCCCGGAACGTATACCTGTTTGTCGTCCAGCCGGCCCGCCTGGAGCCGGGACAGGGGCTGAGCGTGGAGGTACAGGCCGGCCTGGCGGAGTTGCTCGACCTGGTATGCCGGACCCTTGAGGTGTTGATTCCCGCGCGGGCCGGCTCCGAAGGAGGATAGCGATGTCCAAGAAGATCTTGGTGGTGGACGACGATCCGGATACAGTGGAGGTGATCCGACTGACGCTGGAAAGCAAAGGATACGAGGTGGTCAGCGCGGCGAACGGGGAGGAAGGCCTGCGCCGGGTGGTCGAAGAGAAGCCGGACCTCATCATCCTGGACGTGATGATGGACACGACGACCGAGGGGTTCCACGTCAGCCTGCAGCTTCGGAGTCCGGACCCGGCGTCTCCCTACGCTCCTTTCCGGCACATCCCGATCCTGATGCTCACCGCGATCCACACGACCACCCCGCTGCGTTTCGCGCCAGACACGGATTACCTGCCGGTGGACGAGTTCGTGGAGAAGCCGATCTCCCCGGAAGCGCTCCTGAAGAAAGTCGAGACGCTTCTTGCCCGGGAGAAGTGAGGCCAGCTGTTGGGCAAGATCCAGATCGGTGGCATTCTGCAGTCGAGGGACCTTGCGCTCATCCAGGTGCCGGGGCTTGCACGGCCTGGGGCCGCGGCCTCGCTCTTGCGAGCGCTTGGCGAACGGGGGATCTCCGCGCAGCTGGTCGTGCAGTGCCGGGAAACTGGAGGTCCGTATACCCTCGCCTTTGTTGTCGCTGGGGCCTGCCAGGAGGAAGCGCGGGCGGCTGTGGAAGGCCCGGCGCATCACGCTGGCGCACGGGAAGTGGCCGTGACTTCTCCGGTCGGAATGGTGGCCGTCTTCGGGCCGCATTTCCGCGATCGTCCGGCCATCGCGGGGACGATGTTGGCTGCGCTGGATGCGGCCGGCATCGAGGTTCTGGCCGTCAGCACCTCGATCTCCACCGTGGCCTGCGTCGTGCGCGCGTCGGAGATGGACCGCGCAGTGGGAG
>JBMFPK010000228.1:1576-4314 GCA_049969155.1 Chloroflexia bacterium
CTCGAGGCGACCTTCCAGCTCCCCTGACTTGCTCCTGGTCGGGGATGTAGTACAATAGCCAAAGCCTGCCGAGAAGCCAGCGGCCAAGGAGGCAGCGATGTCGCAGAATTCGACGCTTCGGCTGGACTTGCACCAGACACCCCTGGCCGATACGATCCTGCAACGGCTGCGGGTGGATGTGCGCGCCTGTTACCAGTGCGGGCGCTGCACGGCCGGCTGCCCGGTCGCCTACGCGATGGACGCGGGCCCGCACCAGATCCTGCGGGGCATCCAACTGGAACAGCTCGATTGGGTGCTCGGTCGCAACACCTACTGGATCTGCGCGAGCTGCGTCACCTGTACGACCCGCTGTCCTTGCGAGGTCGATGTGGCCCGGGTGATGGACGGCCTGCGCGAACTGGCGCTGGAGAAAGGGATCCGCCCGGCCGAACATACGGTCAAAGTGTTCCACGAGGTGTTCCTGGACTGGGTGCGCCTGACAGGGCGGATGTATGAGGCAGGCCTGGTGGGGCTCTATAACCTCCGTTCGCGCGACCTCTTGGCCAGCGCGGACCTGGTCCTGCCGATGCTCAGCCACAACAAGGTGCCGTTGCTGCCCCGGCGCTACCCGGCACAGGCGGAGGTACAGCGCATCTTCGAGCGGGCCCGCGCCCTGGAGGAGAAAGCATGACCCGCTACGGCTACTACCCGGGTTGTTCCCTGGAGGGGACGGCGCGCGAGTACGATGTTTCGGCGCGCATCGCCTGCCAGGAGATGGGGATCGAACTGGTGGAACTGGGGGGCTGGAGCTGTTGCGGTGCTTCGTCTGCCCACGCCACGCGGTACTGGCTCTCGCTCGCTCTGCCGGCACGCAACCTGCGCCTGGCCCAGGAACAGGGCTTTTCCTCCCTAGTAGCTCCCTGCGCGATGTGCTATGCGCGGCTCCGCCATACCCAGCATGCCTTGCGGGATCCCCAGGTGCGAGAGCAGGTGAACGGCTTGCTGGATCGGCCGCTGGAGGACGCGGAGGTCCGCGTGCACTCGCTGGTCGACCTCTTTTCTGAGGAGGAACGGTTGAACCTGTTGCGCAGCAAGGTGCGCCGGGACCTTTCTGGGCTGAAACTGGCCTGTTACTACGGTTGCCTGCTCGTGCGCCCGCCGGAGATCCTGGAACCGGACGATCCCGAATATCCGACGATGATGGATCGGATCGTCGAGGCGGCTGGGGCGACGGTGGTCGACTGGCCGCTGAAGACGGAGTGCTGCGGGGGAAGCTTGGCCCTCTCGCGGCGCCTGCTCGAGGACGCCGTGCGGCGCGGCGCGAACGGCATCGTCACGGCGTGTCCGATGTGCCACGCGAACCTCGATATGAGGCAGGGGCAGATCAATCGGCGCTACGGTACGCACCTGGCGCTGCCGATCTTTTACTTCACGCAGCTCGTGGGGCTGGCCACGGGCCACTCGCCCAGGGAGCTGCTCCTGCACCATCACCTGGTCGAGCCCTGGCCGCTTCTGGCAGAGGCCGGTATCCCGACCTAGCGAGCACGCGGGAGGTCGTTCGATGGCCCGAGTTGGCGTTTTCGTCTGCCATTGCGGAAGCAACATCGCGGCTACCGTCGATGTGGCCAAGGTGGCCGAAGAAGCGGCCAAGATGGACCACGTCGTCTACGCGACACATTACATGTATATGTGCTCTACTCCGGGCCAGGAGCTGATCCAGCAGAAGATCCGGGAGTACAACCTGGATCGGGTCGTGGTGGCCGCCTGCAGCCCGCGGATGCACGAGCGCACGTTCCGCAAGGCCACGGCTCAGGGCGGACTAAACCCGTACCTGATGGAGCAAGCGAACATCCGCGAGCACGACTCCTGGGTGCACGCGGAGATCCCTGTGGCCACGGAGAAGGCGATCGAGATCGTCCGCATGGCCGTGGCCAAGGCCGTGGGACTGGCGCCGCTGGAGGCCGCCCAGGTTGGGGTCACGAAGCGGTGCCTGGTGATCGGCGGCGGCATCGCCGGCGTACAGGCGGCGCTGGACGTCGCCGAGGCCGGGTATGAGGTGGTCATCGTCGAGCGCGAGCCGTCGTTGGGCGGGCACATGGCCCAGCTGGACAAGACGTTCCCCACGCTCGACTGCAGTGCCTGCATCCTCACGCCCAAGCTCGTCGACGCGGCCCAGCATCCAAAGATCAAGCTCTACACCTACTCCGAGGTCGTCGGGGTCAAGGGGTTCGTGGGCAACTTCCAGGTGACGATCCGCCGCAAGCCCCGCTACGTGGACGAAAAGTTGTGCACGGGCTGCGGCATCTGCTGGAACGCTTGCCCCCTGCGCCCACGCGTGCAGGAAGACGGTACGGTAAAGGGCGGATTTCCCTCCAAGTTCGAAGCGAACCTGGGCCGCCGGGCGGCCATTTATGTGCCTTTCGCGCAGGCCGTGCCGCTCGTGCCGGTGATCGATACGGAGCACTGCACCTGGTTTGTCAAAGGGGGCAAGTGCGGGCTGTGCGCACAGAAGTGTCCCCGCGGCGCGATCGACTACACCCAGAGCGAGGAGCTCGTCACGGAGCCGTTCGGGGCGATCATCGTCGCCACGGGGTTTGACCTCTTTGATGCGCATGTGCTGGGCGAGTACGGTTACGGGCGCTATCCCGATGTGATCACCGCGCTTGAACTGGAGCGTCTGATGAACGCTTCGGGCCCGACCCACGGCCACGTCCTGCGCCCTTCCGACGGCCGGCCGCCCAAGACCGTGGTGCTGGTCT